>JAXIOX010000221.1:0-9447 GCA_045403275.1 Burkholderiales bacterium
TGTCGTTTCGTTCCAAGGCCTGCGGCACGTCCTCAAGTGGCCCGACTATCGGACGTGTTGCCGGTGTCCCTGGACTAAACTGTTATATTTGTCCCCGGACTATAGTGTTACCGATGTGTCTGGACCGTTCCGAACGCCAACTTTGCAATCCACTGGACCGCCAACAGCCGGCTTCGCCACATGTTGGCGCCCGATGATTGCGGACGTCAGACAAAATGAGGTAGGAGACTCATTCATGTTTTCTATGCCAGGGCGCTGGTTATTCTGCTTTCTGGTGTTGATGACGATCAAGTCCGTTGCCACCGCAGACGCAGATTCGCTTGAACAAATTCGGATCGCATACGAATACAAAGGTGCCATATTTGTAATATCGGGCACTGGCAAAACCATTTTTAGATTACCGTTTGAACATCTGTATTTGCCGGATGCGCACCCAAACGGAGATCGTATCGTCTGTGTGCGCAAGAATAAGTCGAATTCATCAGAGCTTATTGAACTTGCGCTCGATAAAGAAGCCAATTTTCCAGCCACTGTATTGCATACGGCAACGGCCGGTCAGTTCATTGGATCACCTGTTTGGTCTCAAGATGGAAGCCAGGTCGGGTTCCTGGTTTCAAGGAAGGTTCTCGTTCTTGACGTGAAAGCCCGGAAAATTGTCCAGCAATTCGACATCAATGAATTGCCATCGGTACCGGACACGACCCTCACGACGTTACACGATAACCACTACATGCGTTGGAGCAAGGATGGCTTACGACTCTATCTGCGTGTTCCGAAAACAAACGCAGAAAGAAATCAAACCAATCCTGGCCTGACGGAATTGTCGAGATTAGGGGAAATAGAAATATCTTCAGGCAGGTTTTTCTGGCATCACGATGCTTCCTTCAACTTTCTTTACAATCGGATCTCTCCAAAAACAACCAGAGTGCATGAATCTCCCGCAATCGTTGCCTTGTTTGGTTCAGTTGAAAATCCCGTTTTGCGTCCCACCTGGTCTCCTGATCGGCGTTACTATTTTTATGAAACGCTTAGAGAAGGCTTCATGGCAAAAGGATGGATTGAGCGTTTCGATACGGCAACGAAAGAAAGCAAACCTGTAAAGACACTCTGGTGGGCTCCGTATAGGGAATAGTAATTGTTGTTGCATTGCCTAACAATTCGTCCACGCTGACAAAGCCGCTGCGCGGTTTTGCAGCTTACGTCAAACGTTTGCTTTTTCGGCAAGACAAGGGTTGTCTCACTATGGTTAGCCTGGCTGCGGCGCGCTGACGAACCGCGATACGAGAGCGGCGACGCCGCGCCATCCAGAAAATCTGCAGCGGGCGGATCCAAGGCGGGTTTCACCCCGCAGGCCCAAGCCAAACCCTACAGCAGCACCCGCTCGATGCCGCCGTGGTTGGCCTTCTCGACGTACTGCTTCATCCAGTCGGGGCCGAGCAGGTGCTTCGCCATCTCCACCACGATGTAGTCCGCATCCACGCCGGTGTCGTCGCCGTAGCGCGCCAGTCCCTGCAGGCACGAGGGACAGGAGGTGAGAATCTTCACCGCGCCGTCGTGACCCTGGTTGCGGATCGCGGCCACGCCTTTGTGCATTTCCTCCTGCTTGCGGAAACGGACCTGGGTGGAAATGTCGGGACGTGTGACCGCCAGCGTGCCGGACTCGCCGCAGCAGCGATCGTTCAGTTTCACCTCCGCACCCATCAACTGGTTCACCACTTTCATCGGCTGGTAGGTCTTCATCGGCGTATGGCAGGGGTCGTGGTACATGTAGCGCACGCCGGTGACGCCGACGAGCTTCACGTCCTTCTCCAGCAGGTATTCGTGGATGTCGAGCAGCCTGCAACCGGGAAATATCTTGTCGAATTCGTAGTGCTGCAGTTGATCCATGCAGGTGCCGCAGGACACCACCACGGTCTTGATGTCGAGGTAGTTGAGCGTGTTGGCCACGCGGTGGAACAGCACCCGGTTGTCGGTGCTGATCTTCTGCCCTTTCTCGGCCTCGCCCGCCGAAGTCTGCGGATAGCCGCAACACAGATAACCCGGCGGCAGCACGGTGATCGCGCCGATCTCGTAGAGCATCGCCTGGGTGGCGAGCCCGACCTGGCCGAACAGCCGCTCGCTGCCGCAGCCGGGAAAGTAGAACACCGCGTCCGAGTCTTCGGTTACTTTCTCCGGATCGCGGATTACCGGCACGATGCGGTTGTCTTCGATGTCCAGCAGCGCCCGCGACGTTTTCTTCGGCAGGCCGCCCGGCATCGGCTTGTTGATGAAGTGGATCACCTGCGCCTTGATCGGTGGCTTGCCCAGGGTGGCCGGCGGATGCTTCAACTGCTCCTGGATCAGGCCGAGCGACTTCGCCACCCGGTGCGCGAGGCGCTGCGCCCGGTAACCCAAGTCGATCATCAGCATTCTGGTGAGCTTGATGGTATTCGGGTCGGTTGCGTTCAGGAACAGCATCGACGCCGCGGTGCCGGGATTGAATTTCTTTTTGCCCTGGCGGCGCAGGAAATTGCGCATCGCGATCGAGACGTCGCCGAAGTCGATGTCCACCGGACAGGGATTCAGGCACTTGTGGCACACGGTGCAATGGTCCGCAACGTCGGAGAACTCGTCGAAGTGTTTGAGCGAAATCCCCCGGCGGGTCTGCTCCTCGTACAGGAAGGCCTCGATCAGCAGCGACGTGGCGAGGATCTTGTTGCGCGGAGAATAAAGCAGGTTGGCGCGCGGCACGTGGGTCGAGCACACCGGCTTGCACTTGCCGCAGCGCAGGCAGTCCTTGATCGAATCGGATATCTCGCCGATCGCGCTCTGCTCCAGGATCAGGCTCTCCAGTTCGAGCAGGTTGAAGCTCGGGGTGTAGGCGTCGTCTAGATTGCCGCCGGGCAGCAGCTTGCCCTTGTTGAAGCGGCCTTCCGGATCCACCCGCCGCTTGTAGTCGGCAAATGCGTTCACTTCCTGCGCGTCGAGGTAATCGAGCTTGGTGATGCCGATGCCGTGTTCGCCCGAGATCACGCCATCGAGCGACTTGGCGAGTTTCATGATGCGCGCCACCGCGACATTGGCCTCGTGCAGCATCGCGTAGTCGTCGGAGTTCACCGGGATGTTGGTGTGCACGTTGCCGTCGCCGGCATGCATGTGCAGGGCGACGAACAGCCGGCTCTTGAGCACGCGTTTGTGCGTAGCGTCGATCTCGGTGCGAATCGCATCGAAGGCGCGGCCGTCGAAAATCTGCATCAGCGGCTCGCGAACTTCGGTTTTCCAGGACACGACAAGAGAACGATCCTGGAGAGAGTGAAACACGGTGAGGCGTGAGGGGTGAGAGGTGAGGGAGAAATCCCGTCCTTCCCGCCTCACGCCTCCCGCCTCACGCCTCTCGAACTCCGTGTAAGCGGAGTCGAGATGTTCGAGCAGCCATTGCCAGCGGACGCGGGTGGCACGCACGGTCTCCACTGCATTCGCCGGGCGGCTCGCAAGCAGCTCGGTCTTTGGCAGCTTGTCCGCTTCCTGGTGCACGGGCAAATCGCCCAGGAACAATTCCTCCAGCGCATTCATCAGGCGAATCTTGTTCCTGAGCGACAACTCGATGTTGATGCGTTCGATGCCGTCCGAGTAGTCGCCGAGCCGTTCCAGCGGGATGACCACGTCCTCGTTGATCTTGAAGGCGTTGGTGTGTTTCGCGATCGCCGCGGTGCGGGCGCGGTCGAGCCAGAATTGCTTGCGCGTCTCGGCGGAGACGGCGATGAAGCCTTCGCCGCCGCGAGCGTTGGCGATGCGCACCACCGCCGAAGCGGCTTCGGCCACCGCGTTCGCGTCTTCGCCGACGATGTCCGCAAGCAGCACCATCTTCGGGCGGCCGGCGCGCTTGGCCTTGGTGGCATAGCCGATGGCCTTGACGTAACGCTCGTCCAGATGTTCGAGGCCGGCCAGGATCGCGCCGTTCGGGCGCTGATCGAGATAAGCCTTGATCTCGACGATCGAGGGCACGGCATTGGCGACCTGGCCGAAGAATTCCAGGCAGACGGTGCGCGTATGCGCCGGCATCTTGTGCAGAATGAAGGTGGCCTCGGTGATGAGGCCGTCGCAACCCTCCTTCTGCACGCCTGGCAGGCCGGAGAGGAACTTGTCGGTCACGTCCTTGCCCAGGCCCCGTTTGCGGAAGCGGGATCCGGGAATTTCCAGCAATTCGGGCTCGGCGCGCGCCGTCCTGCCGTCGGCGCCGAAGCGCGTCAGGCGAAAGCGCGCGACCTCGGCATCGTGGATCTTGCCCAGGTTGTGCCCGATTCTCTCCACCAGCAGCCATTCCGCATCCGGCGTCACCATCTTCCACGCCGCCAGGTTGTCGATCGCAGTGCCCCATAACACCGCTTTCTTGCCGCCGGCGTTCATCGCGACATTGCCGCCGATACAGGAGGCATCCGCCGATGTCGGATCCATCGCGAACACGCGACCCGCCGCCTCCGCCGCTTCCATCACTCTTTTTGTCACCACACCCGCGCCGCAACGTATAGTCGCCACCGGCACATCGAGTCCGGGCAGCGTGGACATCATGATGGGGTCGAGTGTCTCCAGCTTCTCGGTATTGATTACCGCCGAAAGTTTGCTGAGCGGCACCGCGCCGCCGGTGTAACCGGTGCCACCGCCGCGCGGGATGATGGTGAGTCCCAGTTCGATGCAGGCCTTAACGATCGGCTGCACCTCGTCTCCAGTATCGGGATGGATCACCACGAACGGGTACTCGACTCGCCAATCGGTCGCATCGGTGACGTGCGACACCCGCGCCAGACCATCGAAGGCGACGTTGTCGCGGCGGGTCACGCCTGCAAGGCGTCGCATGACGCGTTTTCGCAACTTCGCGGTTTCCCCGAACTCGCGCTCGAACGCATCGACCGCCTCGTGCGCCGCTTCAAGCAGTTGCGCCACCTTGGCGCTGACCTCTTCCGAGTCCGCCCCGTGCTCGCGGCGGCGCACTTCGATCTGGCTCAGCCGGTGACGCAGCGCCCCGATCAGCGCGTCCAGCCGTTTCGGATTGTCGAGCAGGTCGTCCTGCAGGTAGGGATTGCGCTTGACCACCCAGATGTCGCCGAGCACCTCATAAAGCATGCGCGCCGAGCGTCCGGTGCGGCGCTGGCTGCGCAGCTCGTCGAGCTGTTGCCACATCGGCGCACCGAGCAGGCGGATGACGATCTCGCGGTCTGAAAACGACGTGTAGTTGTACGGGATCTCGCACAGGCGTACGCCGGTGGACGCGAACGGGGCAATCGGCTGCATCTTGAGGAATCTTATGCTGGGGCAACGATTCTATCGCAGTGCAGCAACGGAGGCATGCGCATCTTCGGAGCCGCCCGGAAGCAGCGTTGCGGCGGGAAAGCTGCTCAGGAACAGGGTGCCGAGGCCGACCGATTCGTTCCGTTGGACAGCAGGGAAATGAGGAAGTACAAACTGAGGAATTTGGCGCGCCCGGCGGGAGTCGAACCCACGACCTTCGGCTTCGGAGACCGACACTCTATCCAGCTGAGCTACGGGCGCAATGAGGCGCTAGTTTATGGGCAAACGGGGTTTTGCGTCCATCGGGATCCTGTTTCGGGCGGCGCGAATGACCTATAATTCGCCGCTTCCAGCGCGTCATACCAAGGGTTTTTTGATGGCCGAAGTCCGCATAAAAGAGCACTCGTCGCCGATCAAGACACCGAAGCAACTCGTCGTCGTCGTCGTGCTTGCCTTCCTGGTACCGGTGCTCGGAATCGTCATGATTGCAGTGTTCGCCACCGGCGGGCTGAAGATTGATCCAAAGAGTTCGGCGATGAGCGAAGAAGCGGTTGCGCGGCGCCTCAAGCCGGTCGGCGAGATCGTCATCGTGGAAGCCGGCACCCCCATGTCCGCGACCGCAACAGAATCCACGGCAACGACGGCCGGCGACCCGGCGCAGACCGCGACGGTTGCGGCGAAGTCGGCAGGCGGCGCGGCAGACGGCAAGAAAACCTACGACGCGGCCTGTGCCATGTGCCACGCCGCTGGAGTCGCCGGCGCTCCCAAGACCGGCGACCAGGCGGCGTGGAAGCCACGCATTGCGCAAGGCAAGGATGTGCTGTACGGCAGCGCAATCAAGGGGAAAAATCTGATGCCGCCCAAGGGCGGTGCGGTGTCCCTTCTCGACGCCGACATCAAGGCCGCGGTGGATTACCTGGTCAGCAAGGCGAAGTAAGGCAGTGATCGGTGATCGGTGATTAGTGATTAGTGATTAGTGATCAGGAATTGGAAAGTAGCGGCACTCCTATGTCGGGGCGCAGCAAATGCTGCGCCCTTTTCGTTTCAGTCTCGGTCCCGACGACTGCAATTTTCACCGCAGGGCGCATGGCCTTGGTTACTATTCACGAATCATCCGTCACCAATCACTATTCACCCATCACCATTCACTGCTGCTAAATGGCCACATACGCGATAGGCGACCTGCAGGGCTGCTACGACCCGCTGCGGGAACTGCTGGAAGAAATCGGTTTCAACGCGGCGCGCGACCGCTTGTGGTTTGTCGGCGATCTGGTGAACCGCGGCCCGCAGTCGCAGGAAGTGCTGCGTTTCGTCAAGAGCCTCGGCAGCCGCGCGGTTACGGTACTCGGCAATCACGATCTGCATTTGCTGATGGTCGCCGAGGGCCGCGCGAAGTTGCGCAAGGGCGACACGCTTGCCGCCATCCTCGAGGCCCCCGATCGTGAAGAACTTCTTGCATGGATGCGGGGGCTGCAGATGATGCACGTTGAAGACGAGTACGCCATGGTTCACGCCGGCTTGCTGCCTTCGTGGAGCGTGCCCAAGGCGCTCGACCTCGGGCACGAAGTCGAGGAAGTGCTGCGCGGACCCGGGTACCGGAGTCTGATGGCGCACATGTACGGCAATCAGCCGGATCGCTGGGGTGATGCATTGAGCGGATACGATCGTTTGCGCGTGATCATCAACGTGATGACCCGGCTGAGAATATGCACCGCCGACGGTCGCATGGAATTCGGCCACAAGGGCCGGGTCGAGGACATCCCGGAAGATTTCGTTCCGTGGTTTGCCGTGCCGAACCGCAAGAGCGCCAACGCGACCATTATCTGCGGTCACTGGTCGGCGCTCGGTTTGCTGGCCGAGAAAAACCTTCTGGCGCTGGATTCGGGTTGCCTGTGGGGCCGGCGCTTGTCGGCGGTCCGCCTGGAGGATCGGCGGATATTCCAGGTTACGTGTCCCCAGGGAAGTGCTGACTGAACGCCGCAGCGATCGCCGCGTGCGTCTGGCGCACAACGTCCCACCGCGAATTGCCCTCGGCATCGACCGCCGGCAGGAAAGTCAGCTCCGCCACGATCTGGCGTTCCCGCAGGATCATCGCCATGGATTCGATCAGGCTGGTGTCTCCATCGCGGAGGGTCATGCTTCAGGAAATGGCGGGCGTCGCGCTGGTTGAAGGCGTAAATCGGCAGCAGCGCCAGCAAATCGGCAGTATTGAAGTCCGGATCCCATGCCGGCGCCCAGCCGCAGGTAGCCCTTGATCAGCGGTGGCACAGTGACCTCGCGGTCCGTTTCGAGGGCCTCCAGCGACAGCGGGCAGGTCGCCGTTGTTTGCGCTCACCACGGCGACCGGCCGAACGCGTCGCGGAAACGCGCGTCAATTTCGTCACGCGAGAACTGGTGGTTCTGCGCGCCACGCTCGGCGATCTTGATTGAGCCGAGCAAGGAGGCCAGCCTGCCGGTTGTCGGCCAGTCCAGATCGTCGGCGATGCCGTACAGCAAACCCGCGCGGTAAGCATCTCCGCAGCCAGTCGGATCCACCACCCGCGCCGGCTTGACGCTGGGAATTGTTTCGGTCCTGCCGCCGGAATACACCAGCGAACCCTGGGCACCCTGCGTGACCACGAAAGCCTTCACCATTTTTGCCAGCTCTTCAATGGTCCTGCCGGTGCGTTCCTGGAGCAGCTTCGCCTCATAACCATTGGTCGCCACGTAGTCGGCCTGCCTGATGAAATTCAACAGCTCCTCGCCGTTGAACATCGGCAAACCCTGTCCGGGATCGAATATGAACGGGACGCCGGCCTGGTGCAATTCGCTGGCATGCTGCAGCATGCCCTCGCGCCCGTCCGGCGCCACGATGCCCAGCCCCACGTCGCGTGCATCGGCAACATGGTTCAGCTGCGAGGAATTCATCGCCCCCGGATGGAAGGCGGTGATCTGGTTGTCGTCCAGATCGGTGGTGATGAAAGCCTGGGCGGTGAACGTGCCCGCTACCTGGCGCACGTGCGCCTGCGACAGCCGCAGCTTGTCCAGGCGGTAAGCATATGGCTGATTGTCCTCGCCGACGGTCGCCATGATCAACGGATCACCGCCCAGCATTTTCAGCGTGTAGGCGATATTGCCGGCGCATCCGCCGAATTCCCGGCGCATGTCCGGCACCAGGAAGGCGACGTTGAGGATGTGGATCTGGTCGGGAAGAATGTGGTTCTTGAAGTAGTCGCCGAACACCATGATGGTGTCGTAGGCGATCGATCCGCAAATCAGTGTGCGCATGCGCTGCCGGGCCCGGTGATATCAGCGATTCAGCACAAAGGGCGTGAATCCGAGTTCCTGCCGGATGCGTTCGGCTGCGCGCTCGGCCTCTCCGCGACTGGGGTAAGGCCCAGCACGCACCTTGTACAGGCTCTCGCCACGGTGCAGTTGCATCGAACCGGCAAGCCAGCCCAGGTCCATGCGCATCTTGCGCAGGAATGCGTCGGCATTTTCTTCCGCCGAGAAGGCGCCGAGCTGCACGAAGATACCGCCGGCCTCGCTGCTTACCGGCACCGCTACCGGGACGGGTGCGGCCGGTGCTTCGCCACTGCCGGGAATGATGGTTTGCACTTCAACCATGGCGCTGCCCTGGCCGATGATGCCGATACGGTGCGCTGCGGCATAGGAAAGATCGATCAACCGGTCCTCATGGAACGGGCCGCGATCGTTCACGCGCAGGACCACGGATTTGCCGTTGGCGACATTGGTGACCCGGGCATAACTCGGCAGCGGGAGCAGCGTGTGCGCCGCACTGAGCGCGTACATGTCGTAAACCTCGCCCGAGGAAGTCTTCTGGCCGTGGTAGCGCTTGCCGTACCAGGTGGCCACGCCGCGCTGCTGGTACGGAGTCAACTGCGTGTGAGGCGTGTAGGTGCGGCCAAGCACGGTGTACGGGCGGTTGGTGTACTTGTTGATCGGCTCGATTTTCGGAGTCGGTTCGGGAATCGAATCCAGATCCGCCGGCGGGTTGGCGCCCGGCCCGTCGTCGAGATAATAACCACCGGGCTTCGACCCGGGGCGGCCGGGAGCGCTGCCGCAACCCGCGATGATCAAGGCGGCGAACGCCGCCATGAACATCGCGGAGGTTCGAGGCCCGAGGCCCGAGGTACGAGTAAATGCGCTATATCTTGACCGCATTGAATTGACTCTTGCCTT
>JAXIOX010000227.1:0-4481 GCA_045403275.1 Burkholderiales bacterium
CGGCGACGGCCGCGAGCCGCGCGCTCAGAGTCTGATACGGGTAGACGGCAGCCGTTGCGATGGCTGGAGATGGCGCGTTCATGTCAGCCGTGTTTTCAGTTACCGTGGGGTGGCGCCGGCCAGGCGCGTACGTGGCGGCGGAATGCGGGTACTGCGTTGTCCCACGAGCCCTGGTAGGCATCCGAGAACGGCCGCAGCGAACGCAACGCCTGACGTATGTCCTTGTCCGGGCGCACGGCGAATGCATCGAAGCCCACTCGGCGCATGAAAAAAAGCTGGTCGGGCAGCACGTCGCCGATTGCGCGCAATTCCCCCCGATAGCCGAACCGCGAACGCAGCAGGTAAGCCACGGAATAACCGCGCCCGTCGGTGAACTTCGGAAAATCTACCGCCACCAGAGGCAACTGCGTCAACCACGGCGCGATCGGCGACGGATCATCGGCGCCGGCAAGCCACACGCCGACTTCGCCGCGCGCGATCAGCACCGCGTGCCGCTCCAGCCACAGGGCGAGCGGAACCACGACAGGGCCGGAGGGAATCTCGACCTCTGCCAGGGGCGTCTCCGTTGCGGGACGCAGGATTTGCCAGTCGTCCGCAACAACGGCTCCACCGCGAATGACTTCAGGCATCGGTAACCACTCCTTCACCAAGTTCTTTTTTCGTGCGCACCGTCGTTCCGTACACACCGGCCTTGAAGGGGGCAATGCCCAGCCGCTCCACGGTGTCCACGAAGCGTTCGTCGGCTTCGCGCTTTTCCAGGTAGATCTCCACCAGCCGCGATACCACGTCGGGCATGTCTTCGGCCTTGAACGAGGGCCCGATGACCTTGCCGATCGCGCTGCGGCCGTGCCCGGCGTCGGAACCGTCGGCGCCGCCGATCGACACCTGGTACCACTCCTCCCCATCCTTGTCGACGCCGAGAATGCCGATGTGGCCGGCGTGATGGTGGCCACACGAGTTCATGCAGCCGGAAATGTTGAGATTCAACTCGCCGATGTCGTGCAGATAGTCCAGGTCGTCGAAGCGGCGCTGGATTGCCTCGGCAATGGGGATCGACTTGGCGTTGGCAAGCGAGCAGAAGTCGCCGCCGGGACAGGCGATGATGTCGGTGAGCAGCCCGAGGTTCGGCGTGGCCAGCCCGACCTGCCGCGCCTCTTCCCAAAGCGTATACAAGTCGCCTGCGCGCACGTCGGGCAGAATCAGGTTCTGTTCGTGCGAAACGCGGATCTCGCCGAAACCGAAGCGTTCCGACCAGTCGGCCACCCGCTCCATCTGCTCGGCGGTCGCGTCCCCCGGCGCCACTCCGGTCTTTTTCAGCGACAGGACCACCGCCCGGTAACCCGGAACTCGATGCGGATGCAGCGCCCGCCCCGCCCAGCGGGCGAAGCCGCGGCTCTCGGCGATTCGGCGTGCCAGTTCGCTTTCATCCTGCGGCCGCGGCTGGTAGTCCGGCGCGGTGAAATATGCAGAGACTCGTTTGAGTTCTTCTTCTGTGAGCGTGCCCGGGCCGTCCTTCGCCAGAGCCCACTCTTCTTCAACTTGGCGCGCGAACTCCTCGGCACCGAGGGCCTTCACCAGGATCTTGATGCGCGCCTTGTAAATGTTGTCGCGGCGCCCGTGGCGGTTGTATACGCGCAGGATGCACTCGACGTAGGTCATCATGTGCTGCCACGGCAGGAACTCGCGGATCACCGTGCCCACGACCGGCGTGCGGCCCTGGCCGCCGCCTACCAGAACGCGCAGCCCGAGTTCGCCGTCCGGCGCGCGCCGCAGGTACAGGCCGATGTCGTGGAAAGCGGTAGCGGAACGGTCCTCCACGGAGCCGTTTACCGCAATCTTGAACTTGCGCGGCAGGTAACTGAATTCCGGGTGAAAGGTGGACCACTGGCGCAGGATCTCGCACAGCGGCCGCGGATCGACGATTTCGTCGGCCGCTATGCCGGCGAACTCGTCCGAAGTGATATTGCGCACGCAATTGCCGCTGGTCTGGATGGCGTGCATCTCCACCGACGCGAGGTCGGCGAGGATATCGGGGGAATCCTCGAGGCGCGGCCAGTTGTACTGGATGTTCTGGCGCGTGGAGAAATGCCCGTAGCCGCGGTCGTAACGGCGCGCGATGTACGCCAGCATGCGCAACTGGGCAGCCGACACGAGGCCATAGGGAATCGCCACGCGCAGCATCGGCGCGTACTTCTGTATGTACAGCCCATTCTGCAGGCGCAGCGGCCGGAACTCGTCCTCGGTCAGATCCCCGGCGAGGAAGCGCCGCACCTGATCGCGGTATTGCGCCACGCGTTCGGCGACGAGGTTGCGGTCAACTTGATCGTAGACGTACATCGAGTTTTCTCGTTTCGCAAAAAAACAACCGCGTCACCACACCAGCTTGCCGCCGATGATTACCAGCAGCGACGCCAGCGCCGGTCGCAGGAACCGCTCCGGAACCCTCGAACCCGCGTGACTGCCGAGGAAGATTCCGGGCAGCGAACCGACCAACAGGCTGCCGAGCAAGGCGAGGTCCACGGTCCCCATCGACAGGTGACCCAAACCCGCCACCGCGGTAAGCGGAACAGCATGGGCAATATCGCTGCCGACGATGCGTGCCGCCGGCAGCAATGGGAACAGAAACAACAGCGCGGTGACGCCCAGCGCGCCCGCCCCCACCGAACTCAGCGTGACCAGTGCGCCCAGCACCGCACCGGTGGCGACCGTCACCGCGACCACATGTCGCTGGCGCCAGCTCTCGCCCTCGATCGCCTTGCGCGAGGCCAGCCGCTGCAATTGCTCCTTGAACAGCAACGCAAGCGCTGTCAGGATCAGCGCCACGCCAAGCGAACCGGTGATGATTCCGGACACCCGTGAGGTCTCGACACCCAACGCTCGCAACAGCACGACGCAAAGCAATGCGGCGGGCAGACTCCCCGCGGCAAGCCAGCCCACCACCTTCCAGTCGACGTTGCCGCGCTTCGAATGCACCCACACGCCGGCGCTCTTGGTAATCGAGGCATACAGCAGATCGGTGCCTACCGCGGTCGCCGGGTTGACGCCGAATACCAGGACCAGCAGCGGGGTCATCAACGAACCGCCGCCGACGCCGGTCATGCCGACGATGAACCCGACCACGAAGCCGGAAACCGTGTATGCGAACTCCATGTCCTGTCGCCGCCTCTGCTCCTGTCGGGCTCACGCGCACAGCCGCGCCCGTCTTTAGGTAAAACGTCGCGCAATCCTAGCAATGGTCTTTATATTCCTTACGACTATTCTGTTAGTATTAAATACGTTTTTCTTATTTGCATAAGCCGCGATGAAACTCCAGCAATTGCGTTATATCTGCGAAGTGGCGCGCCACAACCTCAATCTTTCCAATGCCGCGGAGGCCTTGTTCACCTCGCAGCCCGGCATCAGCAAGCAGGTCCGCAGCCTCGAGGAGGAATTGGGTGTCGACATCTTCGTGCGCCACGGCAAGCGCGTGGTGGCGGTCACCGAGCCCGGCAAAGCGATCCTCGAGATTGCCCAGCGGATGCTGAAGGACGTCGAGAACCTCAGGCAGGTGGGCGAGGAATTCACCGAGGAGGACAAGGGCCACCTGACCATCGCAACCACGCACACCCAGGCGCGCTACGCGCTGCCGCACGTGATTCAGCGGTTCACCAAGCGCTATCCCGGCGTGCGCCTGAGCCTGCGCCAGGGCAGTCCGACCCAGATTTCGGAACTGGTGACTTCGGGGGAGGCCGACATCGCCATCGCCACCGAAGCGATCGAACTTTACGAGGACCTGGTGATGCTGCCCTGCTACGAGTGGAACCGTTGCGTGCTGGTCCCGCCGGGGCATCCGCTGCTGAAGACGAAGAAGCTCACACTGGAAGCCATAGTGAGTTTCCCGATCATTACCTACGACTTTGCCTTCACCGGCCGGTCGCGGATCAACCGGGCATTTGCCGACAAGAACCTGACACCGAACGTGGTGCTCACCGCCATCGACGCCGATGTGATCAAGACCTATGTCGAACTCGGGCTGGGAATCGGGATCGTGGCAATGATGGCCTACGACCCGAAGCGCGATACGCACCTGCGCGCGCTGGACGCCAGCCACCTGTTCGAACGCAGCACCACCCGCATCGGCATCCGCAAGAACAGCTACCTGCGCGGCTATACCTACGAATTCATCGAGATGTTCGCGCCCCACCTCACCCGCAAAGTGGTGGACGCCGCGATGCACACCAAGGGCTAGAGCGTTCTAACGTTGAACCGCAGAGGCGCGAAGGGGCAGAGGAAACGCAGAGAAAAACGAACGAAGCGTGTCAAAAAGCGGGGCCCCATTTTCCCCCCGGACTCGATGCATCACCGGGGTCGCGACAAAAGCGCGTTCTGCACATTGCAGGTTTCCCCCGTCTATAATTTCTGCTTTTCTTTGCGTTCTTTGCGTCTTTGCGGTGAAAGTGCATTTAGGTCTTTACGGTGAAAGTGCGTTAGGAAACTTTTTT
>JAXIOX010000172.1:0-8348 GCA_045403275.1 Burkholderiales bacterium
GTGAGCCCCATCGAAACGAGTATCGCCAACACCAGGAACGCCGGCAGCAGAAATACCCGCGGGCTCGGCAAGAACTGATACCACGCCAAGAGAATGGCGAGAAGTGCCAATGAAATAAGAAAATCGACGAAGCTCACCACCACCGCACTGGCGGGCACGATCAGCCGCGGGAAATAGACCTTGGAGATGATGTTGGCGTTCTCGATGAGGCTGTTGCTGCCTTCCGCGATTGCGCTGGCAAAGAAGTGCCACGGCAGCATGGCCGAAAACACCAGCAGCGGATAAGGCACGCCCTCAGAAGGCAGCTTGGCGATACGCCCGAACACGATGGTGAACACGACCATGGTCGCGACCGGCCGGATGACGCTCCACGCGACTCCGATGACGGTCTGTTTGTAGCGCACCAGGATATCGCGCCAGGCGAGAAAAACGAACAGCTCGCGGTATGTCCAGAGGTCGCGCCAGTAATGGCGTTCAGTGCGGCCTGCCTCAATTACAAGCAAGGGTAGGTCTTTGTTCACTGGGCCTTGTCCCGACGGGTCTTGTCGTTGCATCACAGGGTTCAGAACAGTTCCTCCGGGATCTCGGAAATTGCTCCGATCACGTCACGTTGCGCGGCGCATCAGCCATGCGCCCTCAAGGCGCGATCCTTGAGGCCCCGTTCCCACTGGTAGGCCGTCCTGCATATCAGGTCCAGGTCGTCGTGCAGCGGCTTCCAGCCCAGCACACTCCTGATTCTCGATGATTCGGCGACCAGCTCGGGCGGATCACCCGGCCGGCGCGGACCATCCTGAACGGGAAACTTGACCCCGGCCGCCTTCTGCACCGCATGCAACACCTGGCGCACGCTGAAGCCGCGACCATAGCCGCAGTTGAACGTGTCGGACACCCCGCCGGCGTCCAGGTAAGCGAGCGCGTCGAGATGCGCGCGCGCCAAGTCTTCCACATGGATGTAGTCGCGAATGCAGGTGCCATCCGGCGTCGGATAGTCGGTGCCGAACACGGTAACCTTGTCGCGCACCCCGCATGCCGCTTCACAGGCCACCTTGATCAGGTGTGTTGCGGCAGGCGTGGCCTGTCCGAGGGTGCCGTCGAGGCTGGCGCCTGCCACATTGAAATAGCGCAAGGCCGCGTAACGAAAACTCGCGCCTTTCACGGCACCCCGCCGCTCGAAGCTGGCAACCACGTCCCGGAGCATCCATTCGGTTATGAGCTTGGTGGTACCGTAGGGATTGATCGGCCGCAGCGCCGCCGATTCGGGAACCGGCTGCCGGTCGGGAATTCCGTAAACCGCAGCCGATGAGGAAAAGACGAATTTCTCCACCCCTTTGTGGACGCAAACGTCGATCAGGTTTCGGGAAGCGGCGGCATTGTTGCGGTAGTACTTAAGAGGATCGCTCACCGACTCGGGAGCGACGATGCTGCCGGCGAAGTGGACCACGGTGCCAACCGAATGCCGCTCGATCAGCACGCCGATCAGCGCCTGGTCGCCGGCGTCACCTGCCACTACAACGGCTTCCGGCAGCACGGCCCAGCGCTGCCCGGTGGAAAAATCATCCAGCACTACGACCCTGTGGCCCTCGGCAATCAGCCGCCGGACGGTGTGGGAGCCGATGTAGCCGGCACCGCCGGTCACCAGCACTGCGTCATCCATAGTCACACCGTCGCCACGGCATACCGGCTCTTGAGAAAGTCGGCATAGGCGAGCGTCAGGCCGTCTTCGAGCCGTGTCCTGAATCTCCAACCCAGACCCGCCAGCAGCGAAACATCCAGCAGCTTGCGCGGCGTACCGTCGGGTTTGGACGCGTCGAACACGAGCCTGCCGTCGAAACCGACCACCCTGGCAATGATCTGCGCGAGATCACGGATGCTGAGATCCTCGCCCGAGCCAATGTTGACAAGCGGCGGACGGGACCGGCTTTCGCACAGGCTGCGGTAGCCGTCCTCGGGCATGCCGAGGAGATAGAGACATGCATCTGCCGCATCTTCCGAGTACAGGAACTCGCGCTTCGGCGAACCCGTGCCCCACACGACGATTTCGCGGATGCCTCTTGTCCGGGCTTCGTGCATCTTGCGAATGAGCGCAGGAATGACGTGTGATGTCTCCAGATCATAGTTGTCTCCCAGCCCGTACAGGTTGGTCGGCATTGCCGCGAGGTAACGGCAGCCGTACTCGCGGTTGTAGCTCCAGCACATCTCCACGCCGGCGATCTTGGCGATCGCGTATGCACGATTGGTTGCCTCCAGTGGCCCGGTGAGCAGATATTCCTCCTTGATCGGTTGAGGACAATCGCGCGGGTAGATGCAGGACGAACCCAGGAACAGCAGGCGTTTGACCCCGTTGCGCCAGGCTTCGTGAATCACGCTGTTCTGGATCTCGAGGTTCTCGCGGAGGAACTCCGCCGGATAGGTGTCGTTGGCGACGATCCCGCCGACCCTGGCCGCGGCCAGAACCACGTGATCGGGCCGCTCGCGCTCGAATAACTCGCGCACCGCCGCCTGTTCCGTGAGCTCGAGTTCGGCGTGGGTGCGGATGAGGAGATTGCGATATCCCGCGGCCTGCAAACGCCGCATGATCGCCGAGCCAACCAGACCCCGATGGCCCGCGACGTAGATTTTGGAGTCTAGTTTCACTTTGCGATTTGGCGATCCAGCAATTCGGCGATTACCCCGCCTCACTCGTGATAGTCGTACGGCCTGTGGCCGTGGCGCTTGACCAGCTCGTCGCGTTGCGCCGCCTTTAGGTCTTCGCTCGCCATTTCCTCTATCAGTTGTTCAAAACTGACCTTGGCGGACCAGCCGAGTTTGTTTTTCGCCTTCGACGGATCGCCCAGCAGCGTGTCGACCTCGGCCGGACGGAAGTAACGCGGATCGACCGCCACGCGGACACGGCCGGCGTCATCCACGGCCTTCTCGTCCAGGCCTTTGCCCGACCACTTGAGTTTCATGCCGAGCTTTCGCGCCGCAACATCGACGAAGTCGCGCACGCTGTGCTGGATGCCGGTGGCAATCACAAAATCCTCCGGCTGGGGCCGCTGAAGCATCAGCCACTGGGCCTCGACGAAATCCCTGGCGTGCCCCCAGTCGCGCCTGGCGTCGAGATTGCCGAGATAAAGGCAGTCCTGCAATCCCAGCTTGATGCGGGCCAGTGCCCGCGTGATCTTGCGGGTGACGAAAGTCTCCCCGCGGACGGGGCTCTCATGATTGAAAAGTATGCCGTTGCAGGCGAACATTCCATAGGCTTCGCGGTAATTCACCGTGATCCAGTAGGCGTAGAGCTTGGCGACACCGTAAGGAGAGCGGGGGTAGAACGGCGTGGTTTCCTTTTGCGGTACTTCACGGACCAGGCCATACATCTCAGATGTCGAAGCCTGATAGTAGCGGCTCTTCTTTTCCAATCCCAGTATGCGGATCGACTCCAGCATACGCAAAGCGCCCAGCGCGTCCGAATTTGCTGTGTACTCGGGTTCTTCGAAGGACACCGCGACGTGGCTTTGCGCCGCGAGGTTGTAGATTTCGTCCGGCTGAACCTGCTGGATGATCCTCACCAGGCTGCTGGAATCGGTCATGTCTCCATAGTGGAGAATGAAGTTGCGATTGCTTACGTGCGGGTCCTGGTAAAGATGATCTATGCGATCGGTATTGAACAGGGACGTGCGGCGCTTTATGCCGTGCACCGTGTAACCCTTGGCGAGCAGGAATTCGGCGAGATACGCGCCATCCTGGCCGGTAATGCCGGTGACGAGCGCGACTTTACTCATTCTGCGAAGACGGGCACATCTGTATACTCATGTGGGCCAATGAAACCGGCTTTCGGCGACGATGGATCGAACCGGCGCACAGCGAAAGATTGAAGCAGAAATGGTTCCGATCACGGCAGCGATTCTAAGCGATTTGCACCTCCCCGGAAAGAAAACCCCTGGGCAAGCACCCCTCACAACCTGACATGAGCATGATTTTTCCTGTCGTTCTCTGCGGCGGTTCCGGTACGCGTCTGTGGCCGCTTTCACGAACACTGCTACCCAAGCAGTTTCTGCCTCTGGTAACGCGCAAGACGATGTTGCAGGAAACACTCTTGCGTCTGGGTGGAATGGCTCAACTTCAGGCGCCGCTGGTGGTGTGCAGCAGCGACCATCGTTTCCTCGCCGCCGAGCAGTTGCACGAGATCGGCGTGACCTCGATGGCGCAGATCCTCGAGCCAGCTGGCCGCAACACCGCGCCTGCGGTTGCCGTTGCCGCGCTGTGCGTAGCCGACACCGATCGCGATGGAATCATGCTCGTGCTTCCGGCCGATCACCTGATTCGCGACGTTGGCGGGTTCCACGAGGCCGCCGCCCAGGCGGCGGCGCTCGCTGACGCGGGCCGCCTGGTCACCTTCGGCATCGTCGCGCGCGAACCGGAAACGGGGTATGGCTACATCGAGCGCGGCGACGCCATTTCGGGCCAAAAGAAAGCCTACCGTGTTGCGCGGTTCGTGGAAAAACCGGACGAAACGCATGCGCGCGACTTCATCGCTTCGGGGCGCTTCTACTGGAACAGCGGCATGTTCGTGTTCAAGGCGTCGCGCTATCTCGAGGAGCTCGGGAAGTACGGCCCCGACATCCTGAAAGCCGCGACGCAGGCGTGGAGCAAGAGCACCCGCGACCTCGACTTCATCCGCCTGGACGAAAAATCGTTTCTCGCCGCGCCCGCGGAATCGATCGATTACGCGGTGATGGAGAACACCAAAGATGCCGCAGTCGTAGAGGCCGACATTGGCTGGAGCGACATCGGCTCCTGGACCGCACTGTGGCAGGCGGGACAGGCCGACCCGGCCGGCAATGTCACGCTCGGCGATGTCCACACCGACAATGTGCGCAACTGCTACGTTCGGGCGGAAGACCGGCTGGTGGCAGCCGTCGGAGTCGAGGACTTGATCATCGTCGAGACCGCCGACGCTGTGCTGGTCACCCACAAGGACGGCTCGCAGGACGTGAAAAAAGTCGTCGAATCGCTGAAATCCAAACAGCGCGACGAATACCTGGTGCACAAGCGCGTGTACAGGCCGTGGGGCTACTACGAAGGCCTGGATAACGGCGAGCGCTTCCAGGTCAAGCGCATCATGGTCAAGCCTGGATCGAAATTATCGCTGCAGATGCACCATCATCGCGCCGAACACTGGGTGGTCGTGTCGGGAACCGCGAAAGTGGTGCGCGGCGAAGAAACGCTGCTGCTGTCGGAGAACGAATCGACTTACATCCCGCTCGGCACCAAGCATCGCCTGGAGAACGTGGGCAAGGTGCCGCTGCATCTTATCGAGGTGCAGTCCGGAAGCTACCTCGGGGAAGACGATATCGTGCGCTTCGAGGACGACTTCAAGCGCAACTGAGACGCGACCACCAGTCTCTCCAGTGCCCGCGATACTTCTCGTCAAGACTTCCTCGATGGGCGATGTCGTCCACAACCTGCCCGTCGTCGAAGACATCCTCGCCAATCGGCCCGATGCGCGGATCGATTGGGTGGTCGAAGAAGCATTCGCCGCGATTCCGCGCCTGCATCCCCGGGTGAGGCAAGTCATTCCCGTGGCGACTCGCCGCTGGCGCAAGAACCCCTTCGGTGAGGACACCCGCAGAGCGTTCGGCAATTTCCGGCAGGCGTTGCGCCAGGACCGCTACGACGCCATCGTGGACAGCCAGGGGTTGCTCAAGAGCGCTATCCTGGGCCGCATGGCGCACGGCCGCCGTTATGGGCTCGATTGGAAGAGTTCGCGCGAGCCCCTGCGGTTGTTTTACGACCGCACTTACTCGATTCCCTGGTCCCTCCATGCGGTAGAGCGCAACCGTCTGCTCGCCGCGCAGGCGCTGGACTACCCGCTTCCCGGAAGGTTGCGCTACGGGATCACCTCACGGACCGAGGATGTCGCAACGCTGGCAATGCAGCTCCCGAGGGGGTCCCTGAGTCGACCATTCGCGGTGCTGCTGCACGCCACCAGTGCCGTGAACAAGGAGTGGCCGGAACAGCGCTGGGTGCAGCTCGGCGCACAGCTTGCGGACCAGGGCATCGCATCAATATTGCCGTTCGGCAGGGAAACCGCACGAGCGCGCAGCACCCGGCTTGCGGCGCTCATCCCGGGGGCCATGGTTCCGCCCAAGCTGGGCCTGGACCTGCTGGCCGCCCTGCTGTCTCGCGCGCAAATCGTAATCGGAGTCGACACCGGACTCACCCATCTCGCCGCCGCACTGGGCAGGCCGTCGATCGGCCTATACTGCGCTACCGATCCGGCCGCAACCGGCCTTTACGGTTCGCCGGTCGCCGGCAACCTTGGCCGCGTCGGCCATGCACCTTTGGTGGGGGAAGTAGTCGCCGAAGTGGCACGCCTGCGGGGCGTTGCGTGAACCGGTTGCTCTATTCGCTGACGCTCTACCTGCTGATGCCCTGGGCGTTGCTGCACTTGTGGCTGCGCGCACGGCGGCAGCCCGCCTATCTGGAGCACGTTGCCGAGCGATTCGGCTTCTTCGAGGAGCCGACGGGCACCCCGCTGATCTGGGTGCACGCGGTTTCAGTCGGCGAGACCCGGGCCGCGGAACCCGTGATCAAGGCGCTGCGTCAGCGCCACCCTGCGCATCGCATCCTGCTCACCCACACCACGCCGACCGGCCGCCAGACCGGCGTCGAATTGTTCGGCGACGGCGTGAGCCGCTGTTATATTCCCTATGATTTTCCGTTTGCAGTGAAGCGGTTCCTGCGCCGTTTCCGGCCGCAAGTCGGCATCGTGATGGAAACCGAGATCTGGCCGAACCTGATCGAGTACTGCCATCGTCGCAGCATCCCGGTCTATATGGTCAACGCCAGGATGTCGGAGATATCCGCGCGCGGTTACGCGCGCTTTCGCAGCCTGGCTGCAGCGGCGCTGCGCAAGCTCGCCGGCATCGGCGCACAGACCGAACGCGATGCCGCACGGCTCGCCGATCTCGGCGCCGGAGCGGTCACGGTCACCGGCAACATCAAGTTCGATCGCACGGCGCCGCCGGAAATGCTGGCGCTGGGGACGCGGTTTCGCGGGCTGTTCGGCGCCCGCAAGGTGTTCCTCGCAGCCAGCACCCGCGAGGGCGAAGAGGCATTGATCCTCGACGCGCTCGCCGCCGTGGACATGGCGGAACTCCTCGTCGTCATCGTGCCGCGGCATCCGCAGCGTTTCGACGAAGTCGTTGCCCTACTCAGGCAGCGCGGCCACGCCTTCGTGCGCCGCAGTGAAGACCGGCCGGTCGGGGCCGACATTCGTGTCGTGCTCGGCGATTCGATGGGTGAAATGTTCGCCTACTATTGCGCGAGCGACGTGGCTTTCGTCGGCGGCAGCCTCCTGCCGCTCGGCGGCCAGAACCTGCTGGAGGCCTGCGCGGTCGGCCGCCCCGTTATCGTCGGACCGCACACTTTCAACTTTGAGGAGGCTACCGAAGGCGCAATCGAGGCCGGCGCGGCGCTCCGGGTTGCGGACGCGCCGGCGTTGGCCGAGGCCGTCGCGTCACTGTTTCGCGATTCCGGAAAGCGCGAAGCGATGGCAGAGGCGGGCAGACGCTTCACTCAAATGCATCGCGGCGCAACTGAACGGACGATGGCAATGCTGAAATGGTGAATGGGGAATGGAAAAATGGGGAATGGGGATTGGGGAATAGGGAAAAGTAAAAGGCGACATCCTTCCTCCTTCATCCTTCATCCTTGCTCTTTCACTGCTCGGTAACGATTCGATGCACACGCTGATCGCGCGGGCCGGTCGGAAGATTGTCAACCACCTGCATCGAAAATGCGGCCACGACCCGAGCAACGCCCGGCTTCAGTTCGGTTAGAAGCCGATCGTAAAAACCGCCGCCGTATCCGAGCCTGTCACCATTCGCAGTGAACGCGACTCCGGGCACCAGCAGGAACTCGACTGAAGATAACGGCACGATGGAACAGTGTTCCGTCGGCTCGCGGATTCCCCACACGCCGACCACAAGGTCACCGCCCAGGTTTTTGACTTCGCGCAACTCGAGCACGCGTGCCTCGCGGTTGACCCGCGGCAGCAGCAGCCGCTTGCCGGCGGCTATGACATCGGAACAGAAAGCAGCGGTTTCGAACTCGCTGCCGAACGATGCGTAGGCGCAAACCACCCTGGCTGCGCGATACTCCGGCAGCGCGAGCAATTTGGCCGTGATGGCCTGCGAGTCCCGGCGCCGCGTTTCCGCATCCAGCGCATCTCGCCGTGCGATCACGCTTGCGCGCAGTGTTTTCTTGGCGGACCGCAGCGATTCGTCAGACCTGGAGTCGGCGTTGCGCATGCGCCGCCTCGTCACTCACCTGGTGCCGTCCTTGAGCATCGCGTTGACCTCGGC
>JAXIOX010000040.1:0-4509 GCA_045403275.1 Burkholderiales bacterium
CTGGGAGGGCTGGAAAGTCCTCACCAACAGGCTCGGTAAAAGGGTCCAGATCGTCGGCGACGACCTGTTCGTCACCAATACCAAGATCCTTTCCGAAGGCATTCGCCAGGGCGTTGCCAATTCGATCCTGATCAAGATAAACCAGATCGGCACGCTCACCGAGACCCTCGCCGCGATCGAGATGGCCAAGCGTGCAGGCTACACTGCTGTGGTGTCGCATCGATCCGGCGAAACCGAGGATGCTTTCATCGCCGATCTCGCGGTGGGCGCCAACGCGCTGCAGATCAAGACCGGCTCGCTGTCGCGTTCCGACCGGCTGGCGAAGTACAACCAGTTGCTGCGCATCGAGGAAGATCTCGGCGACTCGGCGAGATACGCCGGCCGCGACGCCTTTTACCAGATCAACTAGCCGATGCGCTTCCTCGCCCTTGCCCTGGTCCTGCTGATCGCGCTGATACAGAACCCGCTGTGGTTCGGCAAAGGCGGTTGGCTGCGTGTCTGGGAACTCGACCGCCAAGTTGACGCACAGCGCGACACGAATACGGAGCTTGCCGCGCGCAATGCCGCGCTCGATGCCGAAGTCCTGGACCTCAAGCAGGGCTACGACGCGATCGAGGAGCGCGCACGGTCCGATCTCGGCATGGTCAAGCAGGACGAGGTGCTGTTCCGGATCCTTCAGCCCGCGTCAACGTCAGCGACCGATCCCCCCTCCAAGCGCTGACCGGTTTCAGCGCAGCGCAATTCCTCCGCGGTGTTGATGTTGCTGAACGCCGCGGCTTCGTCGTCGAACCCTACTTCCACAACTTTCAGCGTCGCGTACCAAGCATCGATCTTGCGGCCGCCGGATTGCAGAAATGCAGACAGGTGGGACAGCAGGCGGCGCCTGGCCACACAGAACACCGGGTGCGGCTGAGTTCCAGTCCTGGCCACCGCCAGGTCCACGCTCTCGTCCTGCAGCGGTGCCGCGAGCCGCGCGACCAGGTCCTCGGGCAGGAACGGCGAATCGCAGGGAACCGTGACCACCAAATCGTGGCGCGCCTCCGACAGTCCGCAATGCAGTCCGGCCAACGGCCCAGCGTAGCTGCCGAGCTGGTCGGGCACCACGCGGCAGCCGAGCAACGCATAACGCTCCAGGTTCTGGTTGGCGTTGATCAGGACTTCTTCGACTTGCGGCGCCAATCGCGTCAGCACCCGCGCTGCCATCGGCCGGCCACCGAGCAACTGCAGTCCCTTGTCCACGCCGCCCATGCGGCGGCCAAGCCCGCCGGCCAGAATCACGCCAGTCACCGGCGCAATGCCGGAGGGCCGAGTGCTGAGTGCTGAGTGCTGAGATGAAGGCATGGGAGCGAGGAGCGAGGAGCTAGAATTTTGCTTTTCCCTCAGCGCTCAGTCCTCAGTCCTGCTTCCGCAGGAAGCGCTGCTCGCCGGTGAAAAGTAGGTAGTGTTTTCCCGTCGCCCGGCCGATCATCGTGAGACCGACTTTTTGCGCGATTTCGTAACCCATCTGCGTAAGTCCCGAGCGCGACACCAGAATCGGTATGCCCATCTGCGCGCACTTGATCACCATTTCAGAAGTGAGCCGCCCGGTGGTGTAGAACACTTTGTCGCCGCCGTCGATGCGCTCCAGCCACATCTGCCCGGCAATCGCATCCACCGCGTTGTGGCGGCCGACGTCCTCGACGAACATCAGGATTTCCGCGCCTTTGCACAACGCGCAGCCGTGCACGGCGCCGGCCTGCTTGTAGATGGTTTCGCGCTTGCGCACCGACTCGAGAATCCCGAAAAAATCCGCTTCGCTGAGCGCCGCTTGCGCGGGCAGCATGACCTTGTCGATCTCTTCCATCAGTTCACCGAACACTGTGCCCTGGCCGCAGCCGGTGGTCACCGTGCGCTTGCCCATCTTGCGTTCCGCATCCTTGAGGCCGGTGCGGGTCACGACGGCGACCGCGTTGGCTTCCCAGTCCACCTGTACTGACTTGATGTCTTCGAGGCGATTGACCAGCCGCTGGTTGCGCAAATAGCCGATCGCCAGCGCCTCGGGCGCCCCGCCGAGCGTCATCAGGGTGACGATTTCGCGCTTGTCCACGTAAAGCGTCAGGGGATGCTCGCCGGCGATCGAAGTCGCTTCGGTCTCGCCGCGTTCGTTGCGCGCTTCCACCGTGAAAGTGAGCGGGCGGCTTGCCGAAGTCAGGACCGGTCGGTGCATGCGGGAACGGGTGTTGATGGGTGGCGCACGGGTGCGATGCGGCATGGTCGATGGTCGAAATTATCGCAAATCCCGGGCTTTGGTATGCCGGGCGCCAATTATTTCCATGCTTCAGGTAGGGTGAGGGCTTAATCCGGGCCAGGGGTCGTCAAAGGCGGGACTCATGCAGAGCTTCCCTAGTTGCCGGTTTTCTGCATACCGTACTCCAGGGTATCTATAATTCGATCTGGGAGCCGGACAATCCATATTTCGCTGTGTGGTCTTAACGGTAGAAAATGATGAAACCTGAGCGTCTTGTCGTCGGCGTCGTCATGGCGCGCCAAGCGCTGGCCAGCAAGTGGGTTTCCTTCAAGTGGGAAGCGCGCGGCGTGGTGGCCAGCGATGCGGCCGTGCCCGGGCGGCGGGTCCTGATCGCAGATGAGTCCGCGTGCCAGGTGCTGTTCGACGGTTGCGCGATCGAACTGCATCGCGATGAGGCGGAAGGCTATTACCTGAACCTCAATGCGCCACAGCCGAAAGTGTTCGTGATGTGGCGCATGCACGGCGAAGAGCCGCGGCCGCATTCGGTAACGGTAAGCTACCATGAAGCAGCGCGATTGCTGGACGCCGGCGAGCAGGTGGACGCCGTGGCTATGCCTGCCGGGATGGCGCATTGGGTGGCGGGTTTCGTGGAGCAACACTACCGTCCGGAACCTAAGAAGGTGCGCAAGCGCGACCAGCGCGTGGGGCTGAACCGGTGAGCAACGACGAAACTTTCCTGCGCCGCTGGTCACGGCGCAAGCACGAATCCGCGGAGGCCGCCGCCGAAGCGGGGCCGGTCGAACCCGCAATGCCGCCGCAACTGCCGCCGGTCGAAGACCTCAGTTTCGAATCCGACTTCAAGGACTTCATGCGTCCTGAAGTGGCGCGCGAGACCCGCAGCGCGGCGCTGAAGAAGCTGTTCATGAGTCCGCACTACCGGGCCACCGATGGGCTGGACGTTTACGTCGGCGACTATTCATCTCCCGATCCGCTGCCTGCCGCAATGCTGACCGGGCTTGTGCACGCCCGTGAACTGCTCGCAGACGCAAAGCCCGACGCGCCGACAGAATCCGGAGCACCGAAAATCGTTGTTGTGGAATCCAAGGCATCCCCGGCGCAGGCAATGGAAACAGCGTCCGAGGAACAGCAAACAAGTCCGGCGGGCGGTAACGCCGGACCTCCGGGTCAAAGTTGAAGTGTCTGCTGAATCGAAATATCTCCTATGTAGCTGTAACGGCACGGCGATGCTGGACGCCGCCGCATTGCGCCGCGCGCTGCACGAGAAACAGCCGGTGACCGTGTATCGCGATCTGTGTCGCAGCCATGTCTCCGTAGTCGCCGGCGCGCTCAAGCAACAGCGCGAGATTGTCGTCGGCTGCACGCAGGAGGCTGCCTTGTTCGAACAGATCGCAGATCCGGACTCGCTGCGGAGCCTGCGCTTTGTCAATCTGCGCGAGCAGGCCGGATGGTCGGAAGAAGGCGCCGCGGCTACGCCAAAGATCGCGGCCCTGCTGGCTGCGGCAGGACTACCGGAAGCCGATCCGGTTCCTGGCGTCTACTATCGTTCCGAGGGCAAACTTTTGATCGTCGGCGACGCCGGGACGGCGCTGGGCTGGGCGGCCGAGTTGGCCGACACGCTCGATGTGTCGGTGCTGATAATCGGCAGCGGCGGCAGCGCCGAGTTGCCGGTGGACCGCCGCTTCGCGGTGATGTCGGGCAGAGTGACGCACATCGAAGGTTACCTCGGCAATTTCAGCGTCACCTGGGAACAGGTCAATCCGATCGATCTCGAGGTCTGTACCCGCTGCAATGCCTGTGTGCGCGCCTGTCCGGAGCACGCGATAGACCTCCTGTATCAGGTCGATCTCGACAAGTGCAAGGGCCACCGGCAGTGCGTGGCGGCGTGCGGCGATATCGGAGCGATCGATTTCGAGCGCAAGGAGAGCAAGCGCAGCGACCGATTCGACCTGATCCTGAACGTCTCCGATCAGATGCTGTTCACGATGCCGCAGCCGCCGCAGGGATATTTCGCGCCGGGAAGCGATCGGGCGGCGCAGGGCAGGGCCATCAAGGAAGTGGTCACCGCGATCGGCGAATTCGAGAAGCCGCGTTATTTCCAGTACGACGCGAAAATCTGCGCCCACAGCCGCTCGAAACTCAAGGGCTGCAACCAGTGCATCGACATCTGCTCGACGCAGGCGATTTCAGGCGATGGCGATCGCGTGAAGGTAAACCCGCATTTGTGCATGGGCTGCGGCGCCTGTGCCAGCGTGTGCCCGTCC
>JAXIOX010000139.1:0-3143 GCA_045403275.1 Burkholderiales bacterium
CACCATCTGCCACTGGCCGCGAGCGAGCCGCTCGATGTTCCAGCGTGCGCGCACTCGCACCGAGCCGCGGCCGGTGGCGTATGCATCCTTGAGCTCGGCGCGCGGCGTGATGATCTGCGCCCCGCCCGGAAAGTCCGGCGCTTTGATGTGTTTCATCAGGCCGGCGATGCTGAGCTCGGGATCGCGGATCATCGCGATCGCGGCGTTGGCGACTTCGTTGAGGTTGTGGCTGGGGATCTCGGTCGCCATGCCGACCGCGATGCCGGAAGCGCCGTTCAGCAGCACCATCGGCAGTCGCGCCGGAAGCACCGTCGGCTCCTCGCGCGTGCCGTCGTAGTTGGGCGCGAAATCCACCGTGCCCTGGTCCAGCTCGGCCAGCAGCACTTCGGCGATCCTGGTCAGCCGCGCTTCGGTGTAGCGGTAGGCCGCCGCTTCGTCGCCATCGCGCGAGCCGAAATTGCCTTCACCGTCGATCAGCGGGTAACGCATGGTGAAGTCCTGCGCCAGCCGCACCAGGGCGTCGTAAACCGACTGGTCGCCGTGCGGGTGCAGCTTGCCGAGCACGTCGCCGACCACCGCAGCGGACTTGGTGCGCTTGGTGCCTGCGCGGGTATTGGCTTCCCACATCGAGTAAAGGATGCGGCCTTGCACCGGCTTCTGGCCGTCGCCCACGCGCGGCAGCGCGCGATCCTTCACCGTGGCAATGGCGTACTGGAGGTACTGCGTCGAGGCGTACTTGCCGAGCGGGAGCGAATCGCCGAACTCGCCCGAGATCGGCGCGAAATGCGGCGGCAGCCCGCCGCCCCCGCCGTCTTGCAGCGGCGTTTCTTTTTTCATCTTCTTCTCGGCAACGGGAGTTTCGCCGTTGCCGAACAAGTCAGGTTGATCTGGCATAAATAATCAGGTGAAGGGTGATCCCCTCCGGGGACAAGTGAGGGTGAAGGGTGAAGGGTGAAAGGTGAAAGGTGAAGGGTGAAGGGTGAAAGGTGAAAGCAAACCCGGTCACCAGATGTTCGTCCCTACTTTCCACTTTTACCTTTTCCCTTTCCTTTTTCCTCTTTCCTCTTTCCTCTTTCCTCTTTTCTCTCGTCTTACGATATATCCGCGTCTACCAGATTCCCGTAGGTCTCCATCCACTCACGCCGCTGCGAGGCGTTTTCGCGCGACATCATCATGTTAAAGATGTCCACGGAGACATCGACGCCGTCGTCGAGCATCACCGGCAGCATGCGGCGGGTATCGGGATTGAGCGTTGTTTCCCACAACTGTTCGGGGTTCATCTCGCCCAGGCCCTTGAAGCGGCTCACCGTCCACGAACCCGACTTCACGCCCTCGTCCTCGAGCTTCTCCTCGATGCCGGCGAGTTCCTGCTTGTCCAGTGCATACAGTTTGCGCGCCGGCTTGCCCTTGCCCTGCGAAGGGACGTCGATGCGGAACAGAGGCGGCTGCGCGACGAACACGTTGCCGTTGTCGATGAGCTTGGGGAAGTGCCTGAAGAAAAGCGTCAGCAGCAGCACCTGAATGTGGGCGCCGTCCACGTCGGCATCGGCGAGGATGATGATCTTCTTGTAGCGCAGCCCGGAGAGATCGACGTTATCGCCCGGCTGGTGGTGGTCCACGCCTATGGCAAGCGCGATCGCCTCGATCTCCTTGTTGGCGTAGAGCGTGTCGGCACTGTCCTGCCAGGTGTTCTTCGGCTTGCCCTTGAGCGGGAGCACCGCCTGGAACTCCTTGTCGCGCGCCTGCTTCGCCGAGCCACCGGCGGAATCGCCTTCGACGATGAACAGTTCATTGCGGTCCGGGTCTTCGGAAGCGCAGTCGGTGAGCTTGCCGGGCAGCACCGCCACGCCCGAGGTCTTGCGCCGCTCCACTTTCTGCGCCGCACGGGTGCGCGCGTTGGCCTGGGCGATCACCAGATCTGCGATGCGCCGGCCTTCGTCCACATGCTGGTTGAGCCACAGCTCGATGGGATCGCGCACCATCTGAGCGATCAGCTTCACCGCGTCGCGCGAGATCAGCTCGTTCTTGACCTGCCCCTTGAACTGGGGATCGAGCATTTTCACCGCCAGCACATACGAGGCGCGCGACCACACGTCCTCGGGCACCACTTTCAATCCGCGCTGGCCCATCGCGTGCAGGTCGATGAAGTTCTTGATCGCGTTATAGACGCCTTCGCGCAAGCCGGCGACGTGGGTGCCGCCGAGGCGCGTCGGGATCATGTTGACGTACGACTCGGTGACCGGATCGCCTTCCGAGGTCCAGGCGATCGCCCACATCGCGCCCTCGCCTTCGGCGAAGTTGTCGGACTCGGACTGCGCGGCGATGTAGCGTTCGCCGAGGAAGGTGCTCGCCACCGGATCGAAACCGGCGATCGCGGATTCGAAGTAGCCCTTGATGCCTTCGGGAAAATGCCAGGTCTGGGTTTCGATCTTCTTGTTTTTCTCGATGCCGAGGCTGAACTTGACCCCTGGCAGCAGCATCGCCTTGGCGCGCAGCAGCGCGGCGATGTCGGCGGTGACGATCTTAGGAGAATCGAAGTACTTCGCGTCCGGCCAGAAGCGCACGCGGGTGCCGGTGTCGCGCGGGCCGACCCGGCCCAGTTTCTTCAGCGGATCCTTCACCTTGCCGTTGGGCGCGAACACGATGCGATGCTTCTCGCCATCGCGTTTGACTTCGACTTCGAGGCGGGTGGACAGCGCGTTGGGCACGCACACGCCCACACCGTGCAGGCCGCCGGCGATACGGTAGGCCGCGTCCTTGTCGGTCTTGCGGAACTTGCCGCCGGAATGCAGCGTGGTGAAAATCACCTGAACCGCGGGCACCTTCTTCTTCGGGTGGATGTCCACCGGGATGCCGCGGCCGTCGTCGGTGACTTCCGCCGAGCCGTCTCCGTAGAGCACGACAGTGACATTTTTTGCGAATCCGGCGAGACCTTCGTCGGCGGCGTTGTCGATGATCTCGATCAGCGCGTGGTTCGGATTCAACGGGTCGGTGTACATCCCCGGCCGGTGCAGGATCGGCGACAGGTCCTCGAGAATCTCGATGTCTTCGGCAGTGTAGGCGTTGGGTTTCTTTGCCATGTCGGTTTTCAGGTCACGCGTTTCTGCAATGCATTCAGGCCGCCCGCACGGGCGGCCGATGCA
>JAXIOX010000300.1:0-7970 GCA_045403275.1 Burkholderiales bacterium
GGCTTGGTGCGCTCAAACTTTCCCTTTGACATCGCGCCGTTCCTTCCTGCTTATGCAGCCTTCTTATTGATCACCGCTTCGGCGACGGTTTTCGGCGCTTCGGCGTAATGCTTGAATTCCATCGTATATGTTGCGCGGCCCTGAGTCGCGGAGCGCAGCGTCGTCGAATAGCCGAACATTTCCGCCAGCGGCACTTCCGCCTTGATCACCATCGTGCCCGCCACTTCTTCCTGGCCCTGGATCATGCCGCGGCGCGAAGACAGATCGCCGATGACGTTGCCGACGAAGTTCTCCGGCGTTTCCACTTCCACCGCCATCATCGGCTCGAGCAGCACCGGGTTGGCCTTGCGCATGCCGTCCTTGAAGGCGATAGAGGCCGCCATCTTGAACGCGTTTTCGTTCGAGTCCACGTCGTGGTAGGAACCGTCGAACAGCGTGACCTTGACGTCCACCACGGGGAATCCGGCCAGCACGCCGTTGGGCAGCGTTTCCTGCAGGCCCTTGTCCACCGCCGGGATGTATTCGCGCGGCACCGTGCCGCCCTTGATGGCGTCGATGAATTCGTATCCCTTGCCCGCCTCGTTCGGCTCCAGCTTGAGCCAGACGTGGCCGTACTGGCCGCGGCCGCCGGACTGCTTGATGAACTTGCCTTCCACTTCCACCGACTTCTTGATGGCTTCGCGGTAGGCTACCTGCGGCTTGCCGACGTTGGCCTCGACGCCGAACTCACGCTTCATGCGGTCGACGATGATTTCCAGGTGCAGTTCGCCCATCCCGGAGATGATGGTCTGGCCGGATTCATCGTCGGTGTGGACGCGGAAAGACGGATCTTCCTGCGCCAGGCGGTGCAGCGCGACGCCCATCTTTTCCTGGTCGACCTTGGTCTTGGGTTCCACCGCCTGAGAAATCACCGGCTCGGGGAACACCATGCGCTCGAGCGTGATGACCTTGTCGGGATGGCACAACGTTTCGCCGGTCGAGGCCTCCTTGAGGCCGACGGCGGCGGCGATGTCGCCGGCGCGCACTTCCTTGATTTCTTCGCGTTGGTTGGCGTGCATCTGCAGCAGACGGCCAATGCGCTCCTTGCGCCCGCGCACCGAGTTATAGACGGTGTCGCCGGAATTGAGCACGCCCGAGTAGACGCGGATGAAGGTGAGCTGGCCGACATAGGGGTCGGTCATGATCTTGAACGCCAGCGCGGCGAACGGCTCGCTGTCGTCGGCCTTGCGCGTTACGATTTTGCCGTTTTCTGTTTCGCCCGTGACCGGAGGGATGTCCACCGGCGAAGGCATGTAGTCGATGACCGCGTCCAGCATCGCCTGCACGCCCTTGTTCTTGAATGCCGAGCCGCACAACATCGGCACGATTTCATTCTTGATGACGCGCGTACGCAGTCCTGCCTTGATGTCCGCCACCGAGAGGTCGTGCCCCTCGAGGTACTTGTGCATCAGTTCGTCATTGGCTTCGGCTGCCGCCTCGACCATCTTTTCGCGCCATTTCTTCGCCTCTTGGACCAGATTGGCCGGAATGTCGCGAGTCTCGTACTTGGTGCCCTGCGTGGAGTCGTCCCAGTAGATTGCCTTCATCTTGACCAGATCGACGATGCCTTCGAACTTCTCCTCCGCGCCGACCGGAATCTGGATCGGCACCGGATTGCCCTTGAGCCGGGTGCGGATATGATCGTAGGACTTGAAGAAGTCCGCTCCCTGGCGGTCCATCTTGTTGATGAACGCCAGGCACGGCACCTTGTACTTGATGGCCTGGCGCCACACGGTTTCCGATTGCGGCTGCACGCCGGCAACGGCGTCGTAGACCATGCACGCGCCGTCGAGTACCCGCATCGAGCGCTCGACTTCGATGGTGAAATCCACGTGGCCGGGCGTGTCGATGATGTTGATGCGGTGCTGTGGGTAGCTGCCGTCCATCCCCTTCCAGAAACAGGTCGTCGCTGCGGAAGTGATGGTAATGCCGCGCTCGCGTTCCTGCTCCATCCAGTCCATGATCGCGGCACCGTCGTGCACTTCGCCGATCTTGTGCGACACGCCGGTGTAGAACAGGATGCGTTCGGTGGTCGTGGTCTTGCCGGCGTCGATGTGTGCACTGATGCCGATGTTGCGATATCGCTCGATAGGGGTGACGCGGGGCATGGTATTTTCCGGATACTTCGCGATTTAGAACCGGTAATGCGCAAAGGCCTTGTTGGCCTCTGCCATACGGTGCACTTCCTCGCGCTTTTTCATGGCACCGCCGCGGCCTTCCGCTGCTTCGGCTAATTCGGCTGCCAGGCGTGCATCCATCGACTTCTCGGCGCGCTTGCGAGCCGCATCCCGCAACCAGCGCATCGCCAGGGCGTTGCGTCGAATTGAGCGCACTTCCACCGGCACCTGATAGTTGGCGCCACCAACGCGACGGCTCTTCACCTCCACCATCGGGCGTACGTTGCCAAGCGCCAGGTTGAACACTTCCAGCGCATCCTTGCCGGTTTTCTTATTGATCTGCTCCAGCGCGCTATAGACGATGGCCTCCGCGACCGACTTCTTGCCTCGAGTCATCAGCACGTTGACGAACTTGGCAACCTCCTGGCTGCTGTACTTCGGATCCGGAAGCGTCTCGCGCTTCGGTACTTCTCTGCGTCGTGGCATAACGTCCTTGGTCCTTCGGGATTCTTGTCCGGCCCGCGCTACTCGGCCTTTGGCTTCTTGGCGCCGTACTTGGAACGGCTCTGCTTGCGGTCCTTCACGCCCTGCGTGTCGAGGCTGCCGCGCACCATGTGGTAGCGCACGCCCGGCAGGTCCTTCACGCGGCCACCACGAATCAGCACCACCGAGTGCTCCTGCAGGTTGTGGCCTTCGCCGCCGATGTAGCTGATCACCTCGAATCCATTGGTGAGGCGCACCTTGGCCACTTTCCGCAGCGCCGAGTTGGGCTTCTTCGGAGTGGTGGTATAGACGCGCGTGCAAACGCCACGTTTTTGCGGGGACCCGGCAAGCGCGGGAACCTTGCTTTTGGTCTTCGGCATGACCCGCGACTTGCGCACTAATTGGTTGATTGTTGGCATTATTTACGGTCCTAAAAAACCCGGGACGGCGTCGCCGCCGTCCCACGGTTGTGTGCTGCGATCACCGTCGTCCCGGGAGTGCCGCCGGAATGACAGGTAAAAAGACGGCAGATTCTATGGTCCGCCGTCTGGAGTGTCAAGCAACCTGCTCGTCTCCAGCCGCCTCCGCCACCACCGGTTCGCCGATCAGGCCCTCGGCCGCGAACTCCTGCGGCTGTCCGCGCACGCGGCGGTTCTTGTGGTAAGCCAAACCGGTGCCGGCGGGAATGAGCCGGCCGACGATGACGTTTTCCTTGAGTCCGCGCAGGTCGTCCTTCTTGCCCATGATCGCCGCTTCGGTGAGCACGCGGGTGGTCTCCTGGAACGAGGCCGCCGAGATGAACGAGTCGGTCGACAGCGACGCCTTGGTGATCCCCAGCAGCAGGTACTCGTATGTGGCCGGCTTCTTGCCATCGGCCTCGAGTTGGTCGTTCACCTGCAGCACTTCGGAACGCTCGACCTGCTCGCCGGTAATGAACTCGGAATCGCCGACGTCGACGATCTGCACCCGGCGCAACATCTGCCGCACGATAACCTCGATGTGCTTGTCGTTGATCTTCACGCCCTGCAGACGGTACACGTCCTGCACTTCGTCGGTGATGTAACGGGCCAGCGCCTCGACTCCCAGCAGGCGCAGGATGTCGTGAGGATCGGCCGGGCCGTCGACGATGCTTTCGCCTTTGTTCACCACCTGCCCGTCGTGCGCCATCACGTGCTTGTCCTTGGGAATCAGGTATTCGTGAGCCACCACGTCCAGATCGGTGATCACCAGGCGCTGCTTGCCCTTGGTGTCCTTTCCGAACGACACGGTGCCGGTGACTTCCGCCAGCACGCCGGCATCTTTCGGCGAACGCGCCTCGAACAGCTCCGCCACGCGCGGCAGGCCGCCGGTGATGTCGCGGGTCTTGGAAGTCTCCTGCGGAATGCGCGCCAGCACTTCGCCGACGCCCACCTGCTGGCCGTCCCTTACCGTTATCACCGAATGGATCTGGAACGTGATGTTCACCGGCAGTTCGGAGCCCGGGATCTTCACTTCCTTGCCCCTTTCATCGACCAGCTTCACGCTCGGGCGAAGCCCTTTGGCCTGCGCCACACCGCGGCGCTTGGGATCGATGACGACCAGCGTAGACAGGCCGGTGACATCGTCGATCTGCCGTGCCACGGTCACGCCTTCTTCCACATTGTCGAACTTCACCCGCCCGGCGTACTCGGTGATGATGGGCCGGGTGTGCGGATCCCAGGTGGCCAGCACCTTGCCGGCCCTGACCGGGCTCGCATCGGCAACGTGCAGCGTGGCGCCGTAGGGTACCTTGTGGCGTTCGCGCTCGCGGCCGTTGTCGTCCAGGATCAGCACTTCACCGGAACGGGAAATCGCCACCTGCTCGCCGCGCACGTTGGTCACATAGCGCATCAGCGGCGAGAAGCGCGCGGTGCCGTTGGACTTCGATTCGATCTGGCTCGCAACAGCGGTACGCGAAGCCGCGCCGCCGATGTGGAACGTGCGCATGGTGAGCTGGGTGCCCGGCTCGCCGATCGACTGCGCCGCGATAACGCCGACCGCTTCGCCGACATTGACCAGCTGGCCGCGGCCCAGGTCGCGCCCGTAACACTTGGCGCACAGACCGTAACGCGTGTCGCAGGTGAGCGGCGTGCGCACCTTGACCTCGTCGATGCCCAGCGTCTCGATGCGCTCCACCGCTTCTTCGTCCAGCAGCGTGCCGGCCGTGTAAGCCACCTGGCTGTTCTCGGGATTGACCACGTCGTTGGCGGCCACGCGTCCGAGAATGCGCTCACGTAGTGACTCGACCACCTCACCACCCTCGATAAGGGCCTTCATTGCCACACCGTTGGTCGTGCCGCAATCCTCCTCGGTGACAACCAGGTCCTGGGTCACGTCAACCAGGCGGCGGGTAAGATAGCCCGAGTTCGCGGTCTTCAGCGCGGTGTCGGCCAGGCCCTTGCGCGCGCCGTGAGTCGAAATGAAGTACTGCAACACGTTCAGGCCTTCGCGGAAGTTCGCGGTAATCGGCGTTTCGATGATGGAACCGTCCGGTTTCGCCATCAGGCCGCGCATGCCTGCGAGCTGACGGATCTGGGCGGCGGAGCCCCGCGCCCCCGAATCGGCCATCATGTAAATGGCGTTGAAGGATTCCTGCGACATCGGGTTGCCTTTCTTGTCCTTCATCGGCAACCAGACGTTCTCCTTGGCATCCCACTCCACCACCGGTTCCTGTCCGAGGCGCTCCATCATCGCCTTTGCGACCATATCGCCGGCGCGGCCCCAGATGTCCACCACCTTGTTGTAGCGCTCGCCCTGCGTCACCAGGCCCGAGGTGTATTGCGACTCGATGTCCTGGACTTCTTTCTCGGCGGCGTCGATCAGTTGTTCCTTCTCCGGGGGAATCTCCATGTCGTCCACGCAGATCGAGATGCCGGCGCGGGTTGCGTAGGTAAAGCCGGTGTACATCAGCTTGTCGGCGAAGATCACCGTCTCGCGCAGGCCGCAACGGCGGAAGCTGGCGTTGATCAGCTCGAACGGCAATCCCGACGGCAGGATCTCGGACAGAAGCGCACGACCTACCGTGGTGTCATAGCGGGTAACGCGCTCGGTCACGTTGCCGGCTTCGTCCTGGTCGAACTCCTTGATGCGCACCAGAACGCGCGCATGCAGTTCCACCAGCCTGTTGTCGTAGGCGCGCTGCACTTCGGCGACGTCGCAGAAAATCATGCCCTCTCCGCGCGCGCCGATCTTCTGCCGGGTCATGTAGTAAAGACCCAGCACGATATCCTGCGACGGCACGATGATCGGGTCGCCGTTGGCCGGCGAAAGGATGTTGTTCGAGGACAGCATCAGCGTGCGCGCCTCCATTTGCGCTTCCAGCGACAGTGGCACATGCACCGCCATTTGGTCGCCGTCGAAGTCGGCGTTGAACGCCGCGCACACCAGCGGGTGCAGCTGGATAGCCTTCCCTTCGATCAACACCGGCTCGAACGCCTGGATGCCCAGGCGGTGCAGCGTCGGGGCGCGGTTCAGCATCACCGGGTGCTCGCGGATCACCTCATCGAGGATGTCCCACACCACCGGGTTCTCGTTCTCCACTTCCCGCTTGGCCGCCTTGATGGTGCCGGCGATGCCCATCACTTCCAGCTTGTGGAAAATGAAGGGCTTGAACAGCTCCAGCGCCATTTTCTTCGGCAGTCCGCACTGGTGCAGCTTCAGTTGCGGCCCGACCACGATCACCGAGCGGCCGGAGTAGTCGACGCGCTTGCCCAGCAGGTTCTGGCGGAAGCGGCCGGTCTTGCCTTTGAGCATGTCGCTCAGCGACTTGAGCGGGCGCTTGTTGGCACCGGTGATCGGCCGGCCGCGCCGGCCGTTGTCGAACAGCGCATCGACCGATTCCTGCAGCATGCGCTTTTCGTTGCGCACGATGATGTCCGGCGCGCGCAGCTCGATCAGGCGCTTCAGACGGTTGTTGCGGTTGATGACGCGGCGATAGAGGTCATTGAGGTCCGAGGTCGCGAACCGGCCGCCGTCCAGCGGAACCAGCGGGCGCAACTCGGGCGGGATCACCGGCACGACGTCCAGGATCATCCATTCGGGCCGCGAGCCGGACTCGACGAAGGCGTCGACCAGCTTCAGGCGCTTGACCAGCTTCTTGCGCTTGGCCTCGGACGAGGTCTCGCGCAGGTCGGCCTTCATCTGCTCGCGCTCGGTCTCCAGGTTGATGGCGGAGAGCATGAGCTTCAGCGCCTCGGCGCCGATGCCGGCCTGGAACGCGTCCTGGCCAAACTCGTCCTGGGCGTCGAGATACTGGTCCTCGGTCAGCAGCTGATGCAGCTTGAGCGGCGTCAGGCCCGGCTCGATCACGACGTAGTTCTCGAAATAGAGGATGCGCTCGAGATCCTTCAGCGTCATGTCGAGCAAGAGGCCGATGCGGCTCGGCAGCGACTTCAGGAACCAGATGTGCGCGACGGGCGAGGCCAGCTCGATGTGGCCCATGCGGTCGCGCCGCACCTTGGAGAGCGTGACTTCGACGCCGCACTTCTCGCAGATGATGCCGCGATACTTCATGCGCTTGTGCGGCAAGTACAAGCGCCTCAAGCATCGCGGCGTCGTCTGCGAGAAGTGCGGCGTGGAAGTCACGCAGGCCAAGGTGCGCCGTGAGCGCATGGGCCACATCGAGCTCGCCAGCCCGACCGCGCACATCTGGTTCCTGAAGTCGCTGCCGAGCCGCATCGGCCTCATGCTCGACATGACGCTGCGCGAAATCGAGCGCGTGCTCTATTTCGAAGCCTTCGTCGTCATCGACCCAGGCATGACCCCGCTCACGCGCGGCCAGCTGCTCACCGACGAAATGTATCTCGAAGCCATCGAAGAACATGGTGACGAGTTCGACGCTCGCATGGGCGCCGAGGCCGTGTTCGAACTGCTGAAGAGCATCGACCTGCAGGCCGAGCTGCTGAAAGTGCGCGAAGAAATGTCGGGCACGTCTTCCGAGACCAAGCTCAAGCGTCTTTCCAAGCGCCTCAAGCTCGTCGAGAGCTTCATCGACTCGGGCAACAAGCCCGAGTGGATGGTCATGACCGTGCTGCCCGTGCTGCCGCCGGACCTGCGTCCGCTGGTGCCGCTCGATGGCGGCCGCTTCGCGACTTCGGATCTGAACGATCTGTATCGCCGCGTCATCAATCGCAACAACCGCCTGCGCCGCCTGCTCGAGCTCAACGCTCCGGACATCATCGTGCGTAACGAGAAGCGAATGCTGCAGGAAGCTGTGGACGCGCTGCTCGACAACGGCCGCCGCGGCCGTGCGATCACCGGCACCAACAAGCGCCCGCTCAAGTCGCTCGCCGACATGATCAAGGGCAAGCAGGG
>JAXIOX010000181.1:0-9144 GCA_045403275.1 Burkholderiales bacterium
GGTCCGGCCGCGCAACCAGCCGGGGCCGCGATCAGGTTAATGGGGAAACAGGAGCATAGACAAAGAAATGTGCCAACTGTTGGGGATGAACTGCAATGCTCCCACCGATATCTGCTTTTCGTTTCGGGGCTTCCATCAACGCGGCGGGCGTACCGGTGACCACGCCGACGGCTTCGGCGTAGCTTTCTTCGAAGGGCCCGGCTGCCGCATGTTCGTAGACGCCCGGCCGGCGGTTAACTCTCCGGTTGCCGAGCTGATTGCCAACTACCCGATCCGCAGCCAGAACGTCATCGCGCATATCCGCAAGGCGACCAGGGGCGAAGTCGCGCTGGTCAACACCCATCCGTTCATGCGCGAACTGTGGGGGCGCTACTGGATCTTTGCCCACAACGGCACACTTGAGAATTTCCATCCGGAGTTTGGAAACAGCTACCACCCGGTGGGCACGACCGACAGCGAGCAGGCGTTCTGCTACCTGCTGGACACGTTGCGCCTGCGCTACCCTGATGGACAGCCGCCGCTAGCCGAGCTGTACGGCACGCTGGCCACGCTGTCCACCGAGATAGCCAGGCACGGCAGGTTCAATTACATCCTTTCCAACGGCGACTACCTGTTCGCACACTGCACCGACAATCTCACCTACGTGCTGCGTCATGCGCCGTTCGCGACGGCGCATCTGAAGGATCAGGACATCGAAGTGGATTTCAGCGAAGTCACCGCCCCGATGGATCGCATCGCGGTGATCGCCACCGAGCCGCTGACCGACAACGAGACCTGGGTGAGGTTTGCCCCCGGCCAGTTGCTTGCATTCCACGACGGCGCGCCGCTCTCGCCGTAGCCGGCCCTCGGCCGGCGACTAAGGCGTTCGACGCAAAGAGGGCAAAGGGAACGGAAAGACGCAAAGAAAAGCTGAACATTCACGTGCGAGATTCCTGACGCTCGCATCGGTGGATGGATGGAGTGGAAGACGCAGTAGGAAAGAAACTCATCCAGAATTGGACTTCTTTGCGTACCTTTGCGTCTTCGCGGTGAGATGTGCACTTTGTTTGCGTTAGCCGTCGGGAACAGTGATCGATGCGAGGCGCGGCAGCCGTTCGCGCTGCCAGTTCTTGACCGCCCATTGCCACAGCCCCGCAACGCCCGCGCTGGCCAGTCCCGCGGGGGGCGGAAAGCCCAGGAACTGCAGAACGCGATCGAGGGTGGCAGCCGGATTGGACTGGTCCACCGCAAGTGCCCGCGTCTGCTTCGACAGCTTTTCTCCCGCGCAATTTACCGCCACCGGCAAGTGCAGATATGCCGGCGTCGGCAACCCGAGCAACTTCTGCAGATGGATTTGCCGCGGTGTCGAGGCAATGAGGTCGGCGCCGCGCACGACGTCGGTGACGCCTTGCTCGGCATCGTCCACGGCGCAGGCGAGGTGGTACGCGAACACATGGTCCGCACGGTAAACCACGAAATCGCCGATTTCGGCCTGTAAAGCCTGGCGCACGTGCCCCTGCAATCCGTCGTCGAATTCGACCACCGTTCCTTCGGTACGTACTCGCAGTGCACGCGCTTCGCGCCCCGCTGCCAGACCATTGCGGCAGGTGCCGGGATAAACCGTGCCTTCCACGCCGGCCAGGCCCGCATCGCTGATTTCCTTGCGGCTGCAGGCGCAGGGATACGTGCGGCCGGACTGCCGTAACTGATGCAACGCCGCGTGGTAGGCGTCGTTGCGCTTTCTCTGGTACACCACCGTGCCATCCCAATGCATCCCGAATGCATCCAGGCATCGCAGCATCGCGTCTGCGGCGCCGGGAAGGGTGCGCGGCGGATCGAGGTCATCGATACGCACCAGCCAGGTGCCTCCGCGCGACCGGGCGTCGAGGAAACTGCCCACTGCCGCCACCATCGAACCGAAGTGCAGCGGTCCCGAAGGCGTCGGCGCGAACCTCCCACGGTAAATTGTCACGAAAATCCCGTTCGAACCCAGAACCGTAAATCTTCACCGCAAAGACGCACTAAACCCTTTTCACCGCAAAGACGCAAAGAACGCAAAGAAATTCAGTAGGGTGTACAGAAATCGGGACCGACTATAGGGATGCCAACCGACCATGCAGTCGCAACAATTGAAGACTTGCGTTTGTTCCCGTCCCTGTCTTTTGTTTTCCTTTGCGTTCTTTGCGTCTTTGCGGTGAAAGGGTTTCATTGCGGCAGCGCCTTGAAAGCCAGCGACGAACCGCCCGTGCGCAGCGGCGCCAGCCACAGTTCCCAGGCGAGGCACACAAAGATCAGCATCACCAGCGCGCCGCTGGACACTACCTGCAACAGGCGCGTCACACGCGGCTCGCCTTTGCCAGTTGCACCAGTTGGGCGCGGGCCGCGCCGGCGTCGTTCACTTCACCGTCGAAGTCGAAGCGCAGCACCTCTGCATCTGCGAGCACGTCGAAGCCGTCGCAGTCGATCCCGATCATCTGCGCGTGCTTCACGGTCCGCTCATGCACGTGCCGGCAATAGTCGCCCAGGTTGTGGGCGTGGTCGGCGTTCATGTGTGCAAGGATTTCACTTTCAGCTTCGGCGATCGCGAGCGGTGGCGCGAGATAATTTTCGCCCGAGATGGTATGAATGCTGCCGAAGCCCGCGATCAAGCGCAGCGACAGCGGCTCGAGGCGGAAGTAGCGGAAGCCGCCTATGCTCAGATAGCGTTTGCCATCCGGAAAGTAGCGCAGGTAGCGCGCTGCTACCGCGGCATCCTCGGTCGCTGCCAAGTCGCCGATCAGTGTAACCCGCGCCTGCTCCTGCAACTCCGCACCCGAAGGCGCAACGAGGAAACTCGCACGCCGGTTGTGGTCGGCGTTCTGGGTGTGCTCGGCGAGGTGGCTGATCAGCACCACTGGACGGCCCTGCTGGTCGGTGCAGAAGGGCAGGGCGGAAGCGTATGGATAGCCGGGAAATTTCAATGACTGGGTGGCCAGCACGCCGCTGCGAAAATGGCGCACCATCCTGCGCGCCTCGGGGCCACGATTCATTTCGACAGCTTGAACGCCACTTCGGCCAGCCGCGTCCCCAGCGCGATGCACAGCCGCCGCTCGGCTTCGCTGATCGGCTGGTCGGCATTGGCGCCGGCGAGATGACTGGCTCCATAGGGCGTGCCGCCGCTGCGGGTGGTCATCACGTCGGGTTGGGAGTAGGGCAGCCCGACGATCAGCATTCCCTGATGAATGAGCGGCAGCATCATCGACAGCAATGTGGCCTCCTGGCCGCCGTGCAGCGAGGCGGTGGAGGTGAAAACCGCGGCAGGTTTGCCCACCATCGCGCCCTTGAGCCAGAGCGCGCCGGTGCCCTCGAGGAAGTATTTGAGCGCCGCCGCCATGTTGCCGAAACGTGTGGGGCTGCCGAGTGCCAGGCCGGCGCATTCCTCCAGGTCCCTGAGCTCGACGTAAGCGGCGCCGGAATCGGGAATCTCCGCTTCGGTGGTTTCGGCGACCGTCGAGACCTTGGGTACGGTCCGCAGCCTCGCCCGCATGCCCGGCACCTTTTCGATCCCGCGGGCGATCAACTGCGCCATCTGCTTTACGGCGCCGGTGTGGCTGTAGTACAGCACCAGAATTTCCTGCATCGCTATTTTCCCGCCGGAGAAGCCCGTATTATATCGGCGAATCCACACGCGACCCCTATGAAACTCAGGCTCAGAACGCTCCTGGACATCGTGCGCCAGTTCAAACTGCTGGCGAATTTCGTCGTGCTCGTGTACCGGCGCTTCAAGGAGGAACGCTGCTTCCAGTTGTGCGGCAGCCTGACCTTCACCACGCTGCTGGCCTTGGTGCCGCTGATCACCATCACGCTCACCGTGATGACGGCATTTCCGGTTTTCAACGACATCGTCGAGACGCTGCGCAGTTTTGTCGTTACCAATCTGGTGCCGGCGGCCTCGTCGAAACTGATCACGGTTTACATGCAGCAGTTTGCGGACAACGCCGCGCGGCTCACTGCACTGGGCATCGTATTTCTGGGCGTGACTTCAATCATGCTGATGCTCACCATCGACCGCGCCTTCAACACCATCTGGCGGGTGAAGCGGCCGCGGCCGCTGATCCAGCGCGTGCTGATCTACTGGTCGGTGCTGACCATCGGCCCGCTGCTTGTCGGCGGCAGCCTGTCGCTTACCTCCTGGCTGCTGACGCAATCGATGGGGCTGGGAAAGCAGGCGCCCGAGCTGACGATCGCGGTGCTGAGGCTGGTGCCGCTGCTGCTCACTTCGGTTGCGTTCGGATTCTTGTACCGTACGGTGCCGAACCGCCAGGTCACCGTGGCCGATGCCGCGGTCGGCGGCATCATTGCGGCACTTGCCTTCGAAGTCATGAAGATCGGCTTCGGCCAGTTCGTCGCCCGGATCGCCACCTACAAGCTGGTGTACGGTACCTTTGCCAGCCTGCCGATCTTCCTGATGTGGATCTACCTGTCCTGGGTGGTGGTCGTGTTCGCGGCGGTGATCACAGCGGTGCTGCCCTATTGGCGCAGCGGCGGCGTGCTGCTCAAGCAACCCCCCGGCGCGCAATTCGTAGAAGCGGTGGAGATTCTCAAGATGCTCTACCGTGCCTATGCCGACGGGCGCGTTCTCAACCTGCAGCAGTTGCGCATAGCGGTGAAACTGTCATGGGAGGACGCCGAAGCCATTCTCGACAAGCTGGTGGCGGCGGGTTGGGTGGCGAAACTGCAGGGCAACGGCTGGGTTCTTGCGCGCGATGCCGGCGCAATCCGCGTCAGCGACATGTTCCAGATGTTCGTATTTGGGCGCGAAGCCGCCGACGTCAGTGAAGACTCCGCCATGCGGCGCCTGGTGTCCAGTATTGTGGCCAACGTGGACGGCGAATTGGACTTCAGCCTCAAAGAATTGTTGGCGAGCGGTAGCGGCCAGCGTGCCGCGAGAATCGCCTGAGCGGACGATGCGACAGGGCCTGTTTCGTGTCGCCTGCGCGCTGCTGCTCGCGTTTGCCCTGTTTTCGGCCGCGGCCGCGGACTTCGAGCTGACCGACTCGGACCGCAAGGTGCATCGTCTCGGCGATTACCGCGGCAAATGGGTGATCGTGAATTTCTGGGCGACCTGGTGTTCGCCCTGCCTGGAAGAGATTCCGGATCTGGTCGCGATCACCGAGTCGCGCAAGGACGTGCAGGTTCTCGGCGTGGCGATGGAATTCCAGGATTCGAAGCAGGTGCTGCAGTTCGCCGAGGGCATGTTCGTCAATTACCCGGTCGTGTTGGGCGACGGGAAGACTGCCGATCAGGTCGGCAAGGTCCCGGGGCTGCCGACGACGTTCATTTACGACCCGCAGGGCAAACTGGCGGTGCGCCACGTCGGCAAGATCACCCGCAAGCAGATCGAGCGCCTGCTCGATCGCAAAATCTAGAAACCTGAAAGCACGGCGGGTGAAGACAGGACGCTAGCGGCCTTCGCCTGCGTAGACCGTTGGCGTGGCGATCACACGGTCGCCGGTCTTGTATTTCCAGCTGCCCGACCAGGCCCGCAATACCGCATTCGGGTAGCGCGATTTACCGAGCGAGCCGTTATAGCGGCCGAGGGCACGGAAGGTGTCGCCGCGCTCGATGTCGAGATAGTGGCGCAGGATGGTGCAGCCGTAGCGCAGGTTGGTACGCAGTTTGAACAGGTTGTCCCCGGATTCGCCGATCAGCGTCATCCAGAACGGCATCACCTGCATGTAGCCGCGCGCGCCTGCCTTGGAAATGGTGTACTTGCGAAATCCGCTTTCTACGTGAATGACGCCCAGCACCAGTTGCGGATCGAGCCCCGCGCGAGTCGCCTCGTAGTGTACGGTTTTGAGAAGGTCTTCGCGCGTGGTGGCGTCCGCAACGTGCGTCTCCAGGCGTCTGGACATGTCGGCTATCCATGCCGTGCCTTCCGCTTCGGAGGCAAACGCGAGCCGCGGGCTGGCCTTGTCGGCGACCGAGCGATGCAAGGCCGCCTGAACGCTCGCAGACAGCGGCTCGTACTTCTGCTCACCCGCCGCGGCGATTGCACAAGCCAGTACGCATGCGGCCGCGAACGCAATGCGCGCCATGATGCGCGTGCCTGCAAACCCTCGTGTCATCCTCATACCACGGATTTTAGGAGTTCCGGCACCGATTGCAACTCGATTGCTCTCGCCGACGAATCGGTTCTGGCCTGATATTCGATTTTCCCATCCTTCAAACCACGCTCGCCGACGGTGATGCGATGGGGAATGCCGATCAGTTCCAGGTCGGCAAACATCACACCCGGACGCTCGTCGCGGTCGTCCAGCAGCACCTCGATTCCGGCCGACTGCAAATCGTCGTGCAAGCGATCGGCTACGTTTTTGACCTCGGCGTTCTTCACGTAACCGATCGGCGCGATGGCCAACTGGAACGGCGCCATCGGCACAGGCCAGATGATGCCGCGCTCGTCGTTTCCCTGCTCGATCGCCGCCGCGACGATGCGCGACACGCCGATCCCATAGCAGCCCATTTCCATCACCTGTGCCTTGCCGGACTCATCCAGGAAGGTAGCGCTCATCGCTTTCGAGTACTTGCTGCCCAGCTGGAAAATGTGTCCGACCTCGATGCCGCGGCAGATTTCCAGCCGGCCCTTGCCGTCAGGGCTGGGATCGCCCGCCACGGCGTTGCGGAGGTCGGCGACCAGCGGTTCCGCGAGGTCGCGGCCAAAATTCACCCCGGTCAGGTGATAGCCCGCCTCGTTGGCACCGCAAACGAAATCGTTCATCGCCGCGACCGAGCGATCGGCGATCACGGTAATTTCCTTCGGCAGCCCCACCGGACCAATGTAGCCAGGACGGCAGCCAATGCGCGCCTCGATCTCCTTTTCGGTGGCAAAACGGAACGGATTCAGACCGGGAAGCTTTGACACCTTCGCTTCATTCAGCTGATGGTCGCCGCGCACCAGCAACATTGATATTTGTTCTTCATGCATGACCGCGAGCGCTTTGACCGACTGCGACAGCGGCAGTCCCAGCATCACCGTGACTTCTTCGCAGGTGGTCTTGCCGGGCGTGGAAACCTTCTGCATTTTTTGCGTGGCCGGGCCACGCGGTGTCAGCGGCGCAACCGCGTCGGCGAGTTCGACATTGGCGGCGTAATCCGAGGCGGTGGAGTACGCGATCGCGTCCTCGCCGGAGTCGGCAAGCACGTGAAACTCGTGCGAGCCGGTGCCGCCGATGGGGCCGGTGTCGGCAGCGACCGCGCGGAACTTCAACCCCAGACGAGAGAAGATGCGCGAGTAAGTGTCGTACATGTTGCGGTATTCGCGCTCCAGGTCCTGGGCGCCGGCGTGAAAGGAGTACGCGTCCTTCATCACGAATTCGCGTGCGCGCATTACGCCGAAACGCGGCCGGATTTCGTCGCGGAACTTGGTCTGGATCTGGTAGAAATTGAGCGGCAGCTGGCGGTGGGAGCGGATCTCCTTGCGCGCGATGTCGGTGATGACTTCCTCGTGAGTCGGGCCGAAACAGAAATCGCGTTCGTGGCGATCCTTGATCTTGAGCATCTGCGGGCCGAACTGCTCCCAGCGGCCGGATTCCCGCCACAGTTCGGCGGGCTGGATCGCCGGCATCAGCAGTTCCACGGCGCCGGCGCGGTTCATCTCCTCGCGCACGATGCTCTCCACCTTGCGCAGCACGCGCAGACCGAGCGGCATCCACGTATAAAGGCCGCTGCCGAGTTTCCTGATCAACCCCGCCCTGAGCATCAGTTTGTGGCTGATGACTTCCGCCTCGCTGGGAGCCTCCTTGAGCGTGGAAATGAAGAACTGCGAAGTGCGCATGTCTTGCCCGTCTTCGAAAAGCCGCTATTCTACGGTAGAGAGCCAACCGGAAGTGGGGAGCAGCGGTGTTCGGAAAATGGAAGATCCATCGTTCGGCCGATCACGAGGCCAGTGTCGAAATAAGCGAGAAAGACGGCATCCGTTCGCTGCATCTGGGCAGCGAGACGGTGCAGAGCTCGATGAAGCTGGCCGACCCCACCGAGCTGGTGCTGTCGTACACCAGGGCCATGATGGCGTTCCTGCTGTTCGTTCCGCGCCCACAACGCATCCTGATGATCGGCCTGGGCGGCGGGTCGCTGGCCAAGTTCGTTTATCGCCACCTGCTGTCGGCGCATACCACGGTGATCGAGTCGCAACCGCGGGTGATCGCGGCGGCGCGCCAGTATTTCCACGTGCCGCCGGACGACGGCCGTTTTAGCGTCGAACTGGCGGAAGGAAGCAAATGGGTGGCCGCGCATCCGCGCAGTTGCGAGGTGCTGATGGTGGACGGCTACGACGGGCACGAACAGGTCCCCGAACTGTCCTCGGAGAGTTTTTACGCCGACGCGCGTGCGGCACTGACCGACGGCGGAATACTGGTGGTGAACCTGTGGATTTCGGATACCCGCTTCGATGCCTACCTGCAGCGTATCGAGCGGGTATTCGATGGCGTGGCGTGTGTGCCGGCGGAATGGCGCGGCAACGTCGTGGCGCTGGCGTTTTCCCGCTCACCGGGACGACCACGCTGGGACGATTTGCGCCTGAGGGCGCGCACTCTGCAGGCCCGGTACGGCCTTGAATTCCTGCAGTTTGTCGATGGATTACGCGAACTTAACCCCCACTCGGAAGCCCGCCTGAGGCTTTGACACCGGTCGCCGACTCCTTCCTTCGGTGCTGTATTTATGGAAGAATCCGGTCAACTGAAAATGTGATTGGGGTGGCTGACATGATCGACCGTGACGGCTATCGCCCGAATGTGGGAATTGTTCTGTGCAACGGCAAGAACGAGGTCTTCTGGGGCAAGCGGGTCAAGGAGCATGCCTGGCAGTTTCCGCAGGGCGGCATCAAGCCCGGTGAAACGCCCGAGCAGGCGATGTACCGGGAATTGAAGGAAGAGGTCGGCCTCGATCCCTGCCACGTGAAGATTCTCGGCCGTACCCGTGAGTGGCTGCGCTACGACGTGCCGCAGACCTGGGTGCGGCGCGAAAGGCGCAGCGTATATCGCGGCCAGAAACAGATCTGGTTCCTGCTTCGTTTGATCGGGCGCGATTGCGACGTTTGCTTGCGCCAGTCTGAGCATCCGGAGTTCGATGCCTGGCGCTGGCACGAGTACTGGATCCCGCTGGAAAGCGTGATCGAGTTCAAGCGCGAGG
>JAXIOX010000215.1:0-2963 GCA_045403275.1 Burkholderiales bacterium
TTCCTCAATCTAAGGCCAAAGCGCTCACCGCAGAGGACGCGGAGGACGCAGAGGAAAGGCAAGAGCAAGAATATGCTCGAGGTGAAACCCTTCATTGACTGTTGATCCATCGTAGTTAAAGTTGGCGCCATGCGTTCGCGAACTGTTACCCGCCATTTACCCCCATTTTCCTTTTCCTCGATTTTGTTTTTCCTCCGTGTCCTCTGCGTCCTCTGCGCCTCTGCGTTGGGTGTAGACATAAGGCCTTTCACGCCTTGCCGATTTTCGATATGCGCCGGGTGACGTCCTTGCGTTTCAGCACCGAAGCCTGCAATTTGGTGCCCAGCCCCGGACCATTGGGCGCGGTGATGTAGCCGTCCTTCACCGGCGGCAACTGGGTGACCAGATTGCCGTACCAGTCATAATAGAACGCCCGCACCATCTCCTGCACCAGCGTATTCGGACAGTTCAGCGACAGGTGCACCGAAGCGGTAAGCAGGATCGGCCCGGTGCAGTCATGCGGAGCGACTGGCAACGCGTAGGCTTCCGCCATGGTCGCTATTTTCTTCGACTCGGACAATCCTCCGGTCCATCCCACGTCCAGCATACACACCGAAACCGCTTGCTTGTCGAACAACTCGCGGAAGCCCCAGCGCGTGCCCAGCGTTTCCGAGGCGGTGACCCAGACGTTGGTGCGGTGCGCGTAATCGGCGAGAGCATCCAGGTTGTTCATCTTGATCGGGTCCTCGTACCAGAACGGATCGAACTGCTCGAGCGCTTCGGCGATGCGGATCGCAGCCGGCAGTTGCCACATCGAATGGAACTCGACGTGGATGTCCATCTTGTCGCCCACCGCCTTCCTGATCTGCTCGAATGGCCTCATCGCCTTCTTCAGGTCGGCATTCGAGATATGGGTTCCGTTTGAGGTTTCGGCCGCCTCGTCGAACGGCCATATCTTCATGCCGGTGATGCCCATGTCCAGCAGCGACCGGGCCAGTTCGCCGGCGTCGGTCTTGAACGCCATCAGGTCTTCGTAAGGGCGGTTCTTCTTGTCGGCCTTCGCCGGCAGGCCGAAATTTTCGGTACCTTGGGTGGGTTTGGCGCGCACGTACTGGTAGCCGGCGCAGGTGTTGTAGACGCGCACCCTGTCGCGCGAAGCACCGCCGAGGAGCTGGTATATCGGCTGGCCGGTAAACTGGCCGAACAGGTCCCACAGCGCCACGTCGACCGCGGAAGCCGCGCGCATTTCCACGCCGACACTGTTGAAGCCGAGATAGGTATTGAGGAACTGGCGGCTGTGCCTGTCGATCTCGAGCGGGTTCTTCCCCAGCAGGTAGGGGGCGCAGGTCTGATGGATGTGCTCGGCCACCGGGGCGACCGCGTAGAAGGTCTCGCCCAGTCCTACGATGCCTTCGTCGGTGTGGATGTGCACCCAGAGAATGTTGGGAAATTCCTCCAGACCGATGGTCTCGACGGCGGTAATTTTCATGCGACTGGCCCCTCCGGCATTGTTATGCTTTTGCAGCCGTGGTTCCGGCTGGTAGAGACGGGAGTTTACCGCTAGCATGCGCACTTTTCAGCAGCAAACACGGGAAGTCACCCCATGAATCCGACCGAGCGATCGATCCGGCCGCGCCGCAGCCTGCTTTTCGTGCCGGGGCTGCGGCCGGATCGTTTTGCCAAGGCGCTAGATTGCGGAGCCGACATCGTCTGCGTGGACATGGAGGATGCGGTCGCGCGCGGCCGCAAAGACGAAGGGCGCGCGCTGACCCTGCCGCTGTTCGCAAAAAACACCCACCCCCACGTCGAGCAGATGGTGCGTATCAACGGTCTCTCGACGCCGGACGGGCTCAAGGACCTGACCGCGATCATCGAATGCGAAGCGCCGCCGCCCGCGATCATGATCCCGAAGATCAAGTCGGCCGACGAAGTGCAGCTGATCGAAACGCTGCTATCCGCCGGCCTCGCGCGCCACATCCGCTTCTGCGTGATCATCGAGACCAATCAGGGTCTGGAGCGCGCCCTGGAGATCACCCGGGCATCCTGCCGCATCGACTCGGTAATTCTCGGCGCGGTGGACATGTCCGCCGACCTGCGTTGCGAGAAATCGTGGGAGCCGCTGCTCTACACCCGCTCGCGGCTGGTGCATGCGGCAGCTTCCGCCGGCATCGATCTTCTGGATGTGCCGTTCCTGAACCTCGACGATCCGGAAGGGTTGCGGCAGGAGGCGCAAGCCTGTGCCCGGCTGGGTTTCACCGGCAAGGCCTCGATTCATCCCAACCAGATCCCGATCATCCACGAGGCTTTCACGCCGGACCAGAAGACCATCGCGAAGGCCCGCAAGGTCTGCGCCGCTTTCGAACAGGACAAGACCGGCCTGGTGGTGGTGGACGGAGAACTGATCGAGCTGCCGGTGGTGCGCTCGATGTACCGGGTACTCGCGATAGCCGATCGCCTGTCGGCGGATGGTAAAGGGTGAGGCGTGAGGGGTGAGGCGAGAGGCGAGAGGAAAGAAAGAGCGAGTACTGCGAAAAGGGCAGCGGAAAGGTGAAAGGTTAAAGGTTAAAGTGGAAGACACGAATTTCACTTTTGGCTTTCAGCTTTCACCTTTTACCTCAAGCTTCACCAGCCACGAGCCATCGGCCATCAACTCATGAACGCCTCTGACAAAAAACGGCTGCGGCTGACCGAGTTTGCCCACGGCGGCGGTTGCGGCTGCAAGCTCGCGCCGGCCGTGCTGGAGAGCATCATCGCCAAGTCCGGCGTGGGACTGTGGCCAAAGCAGCTCCTGGTCGGCATCGAAACCAGCGACGACGCCGCGGTTTATCAGATCAACGAATCGCAGGCGATCGTCGCCACGACGGACTTCTTCATGCCGGTGGTGGACGATCCTTTCGACTTCGGCGCGATCGCGGCGACCAACGCGATCTCCGACGTGTACGCGATGGGCGGCCGGCCGCTGTTCGCGCTGGCCGTGGTCGGCA
>JAXIOX010000077.1:0-2959 GCA_045403275.1 Burkholderiales bacterium
GTGCCTGCACAACGACAAGAAAATGCTGTCGTTCATGACGCCGGACAAACTCGATGCGTTGATCGAGGAGCTGAGGAAATGAACGCCCCTCGACCACCTTTCCCGCCGGACATTTACGGTCCCGAGGCGATCCTCCTCAAGGGGCTCACCGGGCTCAACTGGCGGCTGAAGGACTACCAGGAGCGCGGCGGCTACGAGGCGCTGAAGAAGATCCTGCGCGAGAACATCGCGCCGGAACAGGTGATCGCCGAAGTGAAGAAATCGGCTTTGCGCGGCCGCGGCGGCGCAGGTTTTCCGACCGGACTGAAGTGGAGCTTCATGCCGCGCGCCTTCCCCGGCCAGAAGTACCTGGTGTGCAACTCCGACGAGGGCGAGCCGGGCACATTCAAGGACCGCGACATCCTGCGCTACAACCCGCACGTCGTTATCGAAGGTATGGCGATCGCGGCTTACGCGATGGGAAACACCGTCGGCTACAACTACATTCACGGCGAGATCTGGGATGTGTACGAGCGCTTCGAGGAGGCGCTCGCCGAGGCCTATGACGCCGGCTTTCTCGGCAGGAACATCCTCGGCTCGGCATTCAGCTTCGATCTGTACGCACACCACGGCTGGGGCGCGTACATCTGCGGCGAGGAAACCGCGCTGCTCGAGTCGCTCGAAGGCAAGAAGGGCCAGCCGCGCTTCAAGCCGCCGTTCCCGGCGAGCTACGGCCTGTACGGCAAGCCGACCACGGTCAACAACACCGAGACGTTTGCCGCGGCGCCCTGGATCATCGCCAATGGCGGCGAAGCCTTCCTGAGTCTCGGCCGGCCCAACAACGGCGGCACCAAGATCTTTTCGGTCTCCGGTCACGTCGAGCGTCCCGGCAACTACGAAGTCAGGCTCGGCACGCCATTCCCGAAATTGCTGGAGATGGCCGGCGGCATGCGCGGCGGACGCAAGCTGAAAGCCGTCATTCCTGGCGGATCCTCCATGCCGGTGCTGCCCGCCGAAATCATGATGCAGACCGACATGGACTACGATTCGATCGCCAAGGCCGGTTCGATGCTGGGCTCCGGGGCGGTGATCATCATGGACGAGACCACCTGCGTGGTGCGCGCGTTGCAGCGGTTGTCGTATTTTTACTTTGAGGAATCCTGCGGCCAGTGCACGCCGTGCCGCGAAGGTACCGGCTGGCTGTACCGGATGGTCCATCGCATCGAGCATGGGCAGGGCCGGACCGAGGATCTGGATACGCTGAACTCGGTGGCCGACAACATCGCCGGCCGCACCATTTGCGCGCTGGGCGACGCGGCGGCGCTGCCGGTGAAGAGTTTTATCAAGCATTTCCGCGAAGAGTTTCAGTACCACATCGATCACAAGAAGTGCCTGGTATGAGGCCAAACTGATGGTAGAACTCGAAGTAGACGGGCGGCCGGTCGAAGTGCCGGACAACAGCACGATCATGGATGCCACCAACAAACTCGGTATCTACGTTCCGCATTTCTGTTATCACAAGAAGCTCTCGATCGCCGCCAACTGCCGCATGTGTCTGGTGCAGGTGGAGAAGGCGCCGAAGCCGCTGCCTGCCTGCGCTACCCCGGCCACCAAGGGGATGAAGGTCCATACCCACTCGGAGGTCGCAATCAACGCGCAGAAAGGCGTGATGGAATTCCTGCTCGTCAACCATCCGCTCGACTGCCCGATCTGCGACCAGGGCGGCGAGTGCCAGTTGCAGGACCTCGCCGTCGGCTACGGCGCATCGAGCTCCCGCTACACGGAACCCAAGCGGGTGGTCACCAATAAGCAACTCGGGCCGCTGGTCTGCGCCGACGAGATGACCCGCTGCATTCACTGCACCCGTTGCGTGCGCTTCGGTCAGGAGATCGCCGGTATCATGGAACTCGGCATGGTCGGCCGCAGCGAGCACGCCGAGATCATGCCGTTCGTGGCGCGCACCGTGGATTCCGAACTGTCGGGGAACATGATCGACGTCTGTCCGGTGGGCGCGCTCACCTCCAAACCGTTCCGCTACAAGGCGCGCACCTGGGAGTTGGCGCGGCGCAAGTCCATCAGCCCGCACGACGGACTCGGGTCCAATCTCGTGGTCCAGGTGAAGGACAACCGCGTCATGCGAGTGCTGCCGCTCGAAAACGAAGACTTTAACGAGTGCTGGCTTTCCGACCGGGATCGGTTTTCCTACGAAGCGCTCAACTCGCACGAGCGGCTGACCGCGCCGATGATCAAGCGCGAGGGCAATTGGGAGGAGACGGACTGGACCACCGCGCTCGAGTTCGTCGCCGGGGGGCTCAGGCGCATCCGCGATGCGCATGGAGGCAACGCGGTTGGCGCGCTCGCTTCGCCGCAGGCAACCGTGGAGGAGCTTTATCTGCTTGGCCAATTTGCGCGCGGCATGGGCAGCGGCAATGTCGATTTCCGTCTGCGTCAATCGGACTTTTCCGGCGACGGGAGCCAGCGCGGCGCGCCCTGGCTGGGAATGAAGGTCACCGCGATCAATGGCCTGGACCGGGTGCTGGTGGTGGGCTCGACCTTGCGCAAGGACCATCCATTGCTGGCTCAGCGTTTCCGCCAGGCGGTAAAGAGAGGGGCGCAGTTCAATCTGATCAATCCGGTGGACGACGATCTGCTGATGCGCGTGGCCAACAAGGCGATCGTCGCGCCGAGTGCGATGCCCGAAGCGCTCGGCCAGGTGTTGAAGGCCGCCGCCGAGGCGAAGTCATTGGCTGTGCCGGCGGCGGTGGCCGGCCTTGAGGTAACCGAACCCGCCCGCGCGATGGCGGAAAGTCTGGTTTTCGGCGGGAACCGCGCGATACTTCTCGGCAACCTCGCGCAGCATCACCCACAGGCTTGCCAGCTTCATCGCCTGGCGCAGGAACTGGCGAGAATCGTAGGCGCGAGCCTCGGCTTTCTCGGCGAGGCGGCGAACAGCGTCGGCGGCTATCTTGCCGCCGCTCTG
>JAXIOX010000037.1:0-8079 GCA_045403275.1 Burkholderiales bacterium
CGGTAGTGTTGATGCCGTATCCGGCCACGCGCACATCGCGCTCGAGCGCGAACATCGCCAGTGCGCCGAATTGCTGCGCGTCGCCGCCGCTGGTCGATGTGCGCTTGATACCTTCCGAGGCCGAGAACACCTGGAAGATAATGATGGTGCTGAGCAGGGCGATGACCATCGCTACCAGGATTTCCACTAGACTGAAGCCGCGCGAATGGATATGAGAAGTACGCATACCGGTGTCCGTCCCTGGAATCAGTTTATCGAGGCAATGACGCTGTACTGGTGCGGCGGCGGGGGAGGGCTCTGGTTGGCTTCCTCGGCGTGCTGCCAGTAGATCGTCACCGTGACCTCGTTGCCCGCGCCGATGACTATATCGGGGGGATTCGCCTCCGCTCCGGGAAGGGCGCTCTCAACTTTTGCCGTCCAATTCGCCAGCACCGCGGGCGGGGTGCCGCCGGCGTAGGCATACGACGCGAGACTGGAGCGGTTCGCCCACATTTCGCCAATCACCTCGTTGGCCAGGAAACTCGCGTCCATGCGGTATTTCGACTCGGCGACGGTCTTGACCGCCATTGCCTGCATGCCGACCACGGCCAGGATTCCGAGAGAGAAAATCAGGATCCCCAGCAGCGCTTCCAACAGCAAGATGCCTTTTTGCTTCGACATGGGCAGGTTACGTGGTCTCATGATTTCTTCCTCCGAAGTTCGCGTCTCAGGGACAAGCGCGTGGGTCTCCGGCCGCAACCGCCGGATCGCACATTTTCATGATGCCGCCCGTGCCTACGACCACGCGCAACACCCGGATTTCCGTGCCGACCATGGTCGACGCCACGTCAAACCGGGTTATCGGCAGGCTGCCGTTGCCGTTGTTGGCCCGCAGCCAGCCCATCCCGTTGAATGTGATCCGATCGGCACCTGCGGGCGTCATCGTCACCGTGGCAGTCTCGGAGCCTTCATTCGCGGACCGCGCCTGGATGATTTCAGGGACGCCGACAACGGTGGAAATTGTCCAGCCCGATCCGGCGAAAACGATCTCAATAAGCGCATTACGTCGAACCGCTTCAGCCCTGGCCAGTTGCAATCCGTTCAGTACGCCTTCTGCAGCATTGCGGATCTGCACGTTGCGAATCCAGAACTGATAAGCCGGCACTGCCATTAGCATGAGGATGACGATCAGCGACAAGCCGATCAGCAATTCGATCAGGGTCACGCCGGAGTGGTCGTGGCGGCTGGTCATCAGCATTGCCCGCTCTTCCTCTGTACCCAGCAGTTGCCGGCCGGTGCGGCCCAGCCGTCGGGCGGGGTAACTGTCCGGCGGCGATTGGTCTCGTTGATGTCGAGGACGGTGGGTACCATGTTGCCAAGGCCGGTGGCGGTTATGGTGTAAGTCTGTGCGGTTGGAATGGTGCAGGTGTAGTTGAAATTCGCGGTATCCGCCGGCTCCGTGGCGACCGTGCCGGCGGCGCAAGCGCCGGTGTATACGCGGTTATCCTGGTAGAACTGTTCCATCTTCACGCGATGCCCTGACAGCGTGGCCGTGGCTTCGGTGAGCTTGCCCCGTATCAGGTATTGCGTGTAGGACGGAAGCGCGATGGCGTCAAGAATCCCGACGATCGCCACGGTGACTCTCAGTTCGATAAGTGAGAACCCGTGGTCGCTGATCGGATGGCAGAGTCGTGTGGCTTTGAATCGCATTGCTGTTTCTCCCTGAAGATGTAGCGATGGTATTGAAGTGAATCCGGGACGGAAAGCGCGGCCCGACGAAAGGGCGGGTTGGCAGGTCGAACGGTCTGAAGTCGCCACGCACGCCCTTCCATTGTGTGTTCCGGTGAGGCAAGTGGACCGATTTATGACGATGTCAATAGTTTAGCGACGCGACCGCGTACTGAAACAGAGACCGATGAACGGCCGAATTGCGGGAACGAGCGGTAGGCGGAGGACACACAACGGCGCGCCGGTCGGCGCTTTCGAACTATCCGGAGAGCCGCAACCGTGGCTGGAACCGGGTTAGGAAAGGCATGAGAAAGCGACGTTTCCATTCTTAACTCACTGAAAAAACGGTTTAATAGTTTGAATTAGACAGAGTCCAATTCGTAACTTATAATCCCGACATGGAATCCACGCAGTTCACCCGCGACAATCTTGCCGATAAGTTGCGGACCCACGGCATCAATCCGACCCACCAGCGTATTGAGATCGCGTTCGCGCTGTTCTCACGCCACGAGCATCTTTCCGCGGACCAGGTGATGGCGATTGTCAACGAGCGCCACTCCGAAACCTCGAAGGCGACGGTGTACAACACGCTCAACCTGTTCCTCGAGAAGAAGCTGATCCGTGAAGTGATCGTGGACCCGAACAAGGTGTTCTACGACCCCAACACCGAGCCGCACTATCACATGTACGACCTGCAAAGCGGCAGGCTCACCGACATCGATGCCGCGGACGTGCGCGTCACCGGATTGCCGACTTTGCCCTCGGGCATGGCGACCGAGGGCATGGACATCATCATCCGTGTCCGGCCTTTGGACGCCTCGCACTGAAGTTTTCTAGCGCCCGGTGAATGTAGGCTGGCGCTTTTCCTTGAACGCCGTCACGCCCTCGCGGAAGTCCTCGCTGTTCGCCGCTTCACGCTGCAGGTCGCGCTCCAGGTCGAGCTGCTGCTCGAAAGTGTTCGCTGCCGAAGCGTAAATCGCCCGCTTCATCAGTCCCAGCGCCTTGGTGGCCTGTGTAGCAAGGTGCTGTGCCAGGGCCCGCGCTTGCTCGGATAACTTGTCGTCATCCACGCACTTCCAGATCAATCCCCATTGCTCGGCACGCTCGGCGCTGATCTGTTCGGCAAGCATCGCGGCGGCCATCGCCCGGGCGGTGCCGACCAGACGCGGCAGGGTGTAGGTGCCGCCGGCGTCCGGTATCAGGCCGATGCGCGCAAAGGCCTGGAAGAAGCTCGCCGATCTTGCCGCGATCACGATGTCGCAGGCAAGCGCCAGATTGCAGCCGGCGCCGGCGGCGACGCCGTTGACCGCGCACACCACCGGCATCGGCAGCGCGCGCAGGGCCTTCAGCAGCGGGTTGTAGTTTTTCTCCAGTGAATCGCCGGCATCGACCCTGGCACTGGCCGGAGACATCATCCGCTCCGACAAATCCTGGCCGGCGCAGAAGCCGCGCCCGGCGCCGGTGATCAGCAATGCGCGAACGCTCGCGTCGACCTTGATCCTGGCCAGCGCCTCACGCAGTTCCCCGTGCATTTCGCCGGTGAAGGCGTTGAGCCTTTCCGGGCGATTGAGCGTCACCGTCGCAACGCCCTCGGCAATATCCAATAAAATGGTGTTGAGTTTCACTGGCGTTTTCCTCTTCTTGTCCGTACCCGCACGCGCGGATTCCTGCGGATTATAAAACCTCATTCGGAAAGGATCGCTCATGGCGTACCAGAACATCATCGTAGCAACCCGCGGCAAGGTCGGCGTGGTCACCCTCAACCGGCCGCAGGCGCTCAATGCGCTCTCGCCGGAACTGATGCGCGAACTCGCCTCCGCGCTCGATGCCTTCGAAGGCGACGAGAACATCGGCTGCATGGTCGTTACCGGCAGCGACAAGGCCTTTGCCGCGGGCGCCGACATCAAGGCGATGAAGGAAAAGTCCTACATGGACGTTTTCAAGGAAGACTTCATCACCGCCGAGTGGGAGCGCATCAGCCGCTGCCGCAAACCGGTGATTGCTGCGGTGGCGGGCTACGCGCTTGGCGGCGGCTGCGAACTGGCGATGATGTGCGACTTCATCATCGCCGCCGACAATGCCAGGTTTGGCCAGCCGGAGATCAACCTCGCCATCATCCCCGGCGCCGGCGGCACGCAGCGCCTGCCGCGCTTTGTCGGCAAATCCAAGGCGATGGAAATGGTGCTGCTCGGGCAGGCGCGCATGATGGACGCCGCCGAAGCGGAGCGCGTCGGCCTGGTGAGCCGTGTGGTGCCGCTCGCCGAACTGATGAACGAAGCGATGAAGGCCGCCGGCAAGATCTGTGAACTGTCTCTGCCGGTGGTGATGATGGCCAAGGAATCGGTGAATCGTGCTTTCGAAACCACGCTTGCGGAAGGCGTACGCTTCGAGCGCCGGCTATTCCACTCCGGCTTCGCCATCGAAGACCGCAAGGAGGGCATGGCCGCCTTCATCGAAAAGCGCAAGCCGGTCTTCAGGAATCGCTAGCAGGCTGTTGAAAAACTCGATGGCCGAAACAATTCTAACCACCAAGGCACGAAGGCACCAAGAAAAGCTGACAAAGTTTCCAGGTTCCCATTTGCACTTCTTGGTGGTTAATTTTCCGGTTTTTCTCTCTGTACTCTCGCCATTCTCTGGCACTCAACAACCGGCTAATCGCCCGAATTGCCGCAGGATATGCGCCGGCCTTATAATGCGCGCCCACGTGCTGTTGTAGCTCAGTTGGTAGAGCAACTGATTCGTAATCAGTAGGTCGGTGGTTCGAGTCCACTCAACAGCACCATTCGGGCGGGCATGAATCGGGGAGCACCGGCGAGGCCGCGCAACATGGCATCGTGCGTGCTCTTTGTTTTTGTGTGCCGTATCAGGAAAAGAACGGTGAGAAAACTCCTTCTTGTTCTGCTGGTCATTTCGCCAACCCTGGCTGCCGAGGATGACGGCAACGAACTCCTCGACTTCATGCAGCGGCCGGCGTCTCATGGCGTGGCGCTCGCCTATATCGACAACGTCAGAACGGAGTGGGACGGCACGCTGTTCTGCATTCCCGGCGACGATCGCCAGGTGCGGGCATTCGACGCGGTGAAGCTTTATCTGGAGGGCAATCCGGAGCAACGCTTCCGGCCGCGCCGATACCTTATCATCCAGGGGCTGCGTGCCGCGTATCCTTGCCAGGCGAAGTAACGGGCGCCTGTTTTTCGCGGCGCGACTTCTCTAACGGTAAACCAGCACCGGGGTCTTGCTGTGGGTTAGCACCTTGGTGGTCTCGCTTCCCAGCAGCAGTGCCGACAACCCGCGGCGTCCGTGCGAGGCCATGAAAATCAGGTCGCAATCGCGCTGGTTCGCCGCTTCGATGATGCCCTCCCACGGATGGTCGTTTACCAGCGTCAGCGATTCGCAGGCCACACCGGCAGCGTGCGCCTGCTCTTCGAGGGCCTTCACCAGCCGCTCGCCGCGCGCGAGCGCGTCGCGCTCGAACTGTTCGGCGAGGACATCGCTGGGTCCCGCCTCGGTGTAGATCAGGTAGGAAGTGGCGGGTACGGCGTGAAACCCGACCACGCTGGCGCCCGCGAACTTCGCGAATTCGATTCCCTTCTTGACCGCCGAGTCGCATAACACCGATCCGTCGGTCGGCAGCAGGATTCTCCGGTACATGTTCCACCCCCTTTCACTCGACGCCTACTCTTAATTTACAGCGGTTTGCGCCATCTGTTGGATAATTGTCGCCGCTCGCGCAGCAGCGGCACGATGCCTTAAGGACCAAAAATGAAAATCACCGATATCAGAATCCACGTTCTCAAGAGCGCCCTCGCAGAACCGTTCGCGTTTTCCCAGGGTTGGGTGAAGCAGCGCTCGGCAACGCTGGTCGAAGTGCTCACCGACGAGGGTATCACCGGTTGGGGCGAGGCATTTGCCCAGGGGCTCGAGCCGCCCGAAATTGCCGCCACCGTCATCGACAAGGCCCTGAAGCCGCTCGTGACCGGCGCCGACCCGCTGGATACCGAAGTGCTCTGGCACCGCATGTACCACATGACCCGCGACTATGGCCGCAAGGGTTCGGTGGTGGCGGGAATCAGCGCGGTGGACATCGCCCTCTGGGACATCGCTGGCAAGTTCCATCAGGTGCCGGCGTACAAGCTGCTCGGCGGCGCGTTTCGAACCAAAGTCCAACCTTACGCCACCGGCTTCTATCGCATCAAGGGGCAGGGCGAAGCCAGGCGTCTCGGCGACGAGGCCGTGCGCCACTTCGAGGCCGGCTTCTCGCTGATGAAAGTGAAGCTCGGCTACGGCGTGGACGACGATATCGCCTGCATGAAGGAGATCGGCCGCGTCAACCAGGGCAAGCCGATAACGCTGATGGTCGACACCAACCACGCGTACGGCCGCGCCGAGGCGCTCCGGCTCGGGCGCGCGCTCGAAGAATATGACCTGCGCTGGTACGAGGAACCGGTGGTGCCCGAGGACATCCAGGGTTACGTCGAGATGCGGCAAAAACTTTCGATACCGATCGCGGGCGGCGAGAACGAACACACGCTCTACGGCTTCCGCGAATTCCTGGGTGCCGGCGCGGTGGACGTGGCGCAGCCGGACTTCGGTTCCTGCGGTGGCATTTCCGCCGGCAGGCACATCATCGCGCTGGCGCAGTCGCTTGGAATACAGGTGAACCCGCACGTGTGGGGCTCGGCGATCGCGCAGGCCGCCTCGTTGCAACTGATCGCCGCGTTGCCGGTGGCGCACCATTCACTGTTCGCATTGGAGCCCATCCTCGAGTACGACCGCTCGACCCATCCGTTCCGCCAGAATCTGATCACCAAGCCGATCCAGCAGGTGCAGGGGTGGGTCGAAATCCCGTCGGGACCGGGGTTGGGGGTCGAAGTGGATCGAACGGTACTGGAAAAATACCGCGTCTGACGCAGCCAATCGCAAGACTCGATGAGCTAAGAAGTGGATCGTCGCGCCACCGCGATAAATCGACTGGGTGGGACACATCGGAACCCCTCGCTTTTTGACACGCTTCGTTTGGTTTTCTCTGCGTTTCCTTTGCGCCTTTGCGTCTCTGCGGTGAAGAACTGTAATGCGCGGCGAACCGGGGGCTCGAGGCTATAATCGGCTCGGCAGTTTCGGAACGCCTACCTGCTCTTGCGAAGGCATATGTCTGATCGTTCGTTTGAACGCATTACCAAGGCGGATCTCAAGAAGCTCGCGCGCCTGGCGGGGGCGGAACGCGATGATTTCTTCGGCCGTCATAACGAGTGGGCGATCCTGTACCGCAAGCGCATTGTCTGCGCCGCGCTGTGCCGGGGGGCGGCACTGCATTACCTCAACGGCACGACCGGTGTGAGCGACTTCAACGTGTGGACCTTTTACGCCGAGCATCCCGAAGCGCCGTTTCCGTTCCAGCACATTGCCAAGCTGGACTTCGGCAAGTCCAGGTTTGGCCAGGACCCGGTGAGTCCCGAGGCCTACCAAGGCAGGCGGGTGGAATTGCAGGGCCGCTCGCTCGACTGCAAGCCCGGCGATGATCCGATCGAAGTACTGCAGCAATACCTCCGGAGCGGCGAGACACCCTCGGCGCGCGAACTGCGCGACAAAGCGGTGGTGCTGATCGAGCCCGAACGGTATCTCGGCTACGTCGTCTGGCCATCCCTTGCGGTATCAGTTTCCTGACCAATCACTGATGATTTGGCCGGCGCCCACCCCTGGGGAAGATTTGCATGAGTCGCGCATGCGGGACTTATGCGGAACTTCCCTGCGGGATGGGGACACGGTGAGACCCGGTGCAGGCTGCGTACGGTTGCGTCTTACCGGCGCGGGCTTCTGGCCCGGCATTCGAGGGCCCGAAATTGACGCGGCCCCATCCGCGGAAGACTTTTGGTTTCCGTTGATGAGGCCGGCGTCTTTTTTTATCGAACCAGAAGACGAAGTGGGCAGGGTTAGATGCTTCCGCGTGTTCTGATTCCTCCTCCCCCTGGCGTGTGGCCAAGAGTTCCCTGATCTGACGGTCCCGCGTCTCCTCGCGCGGTTAACCCCCGGCAGAATGTGTTTCAGGGGCGAAATTAAATCCCGCATCGCTGCGCGGAGTCAATCATGCACTGCATCATGCGGATGATCCCGTCGCGGCCATTACCAGCCTTCGCCGCCTTTCCGGGGGCAGGCTTCGCTGTCAGGCGCTCCAGCCTCGTCCCGGGACCGTTGATCCATTGGCGCGAAGCCTCGCACAGCGACGCTTCGCGACAACAAAATGTTCCGGACTTCGGAACGCGCTTTTTTTTGGGTGGGTAATTTGCCGCGATTCGCCCTTTGCCGGCACCGGATCGTTGGCTTTTTTTGCCTATTCCATCGCCCGGGACCACCGTTAGGACAGCACTTAAGTCG
>JAXIOX010000273.1:0-9338 GCA_045403275.1 Burkholderiales bacterium
ATATCGTCGCCTTCGACTTACCGGGTATGACTTTTTCGCGGTTCAGGGAATGACTCTCGAACTCTTCGGGCGTCGGATCCTGGTTGTCGACGATAAGTTTGATTTTCTGACCCGAAGGGACCTGAAGGACGTCCGGGACGATTCGGTGGTCCTTGAAAACGACCGTGTAGGTTTCCTCCGCGGATGCGGACGCGGCACCTAATACGCAGGCAGCGACCAGAGGCAATACAAGGCGAAATTGAATGTCCATGTTTTTAGTCTTCATCATGATTAAATAACTTAATGCAAATGATATCGAGTTGCATTTACAAGTCAAGCCCCAAGAAAGTGGATGGGCCACACCATGTTCAACAACTTGAATGGACGCGAGTTTTCTTGCCCGGCCGCAGATACCGGTTGATAATGCAGGCCTTTCGCCAATGTCCCGATACCTCGCCCTCATCCCGGCGGCCGGCGCCGGCAGCCGCATGGGTCAGACCCCGCCCAAGCAATACCTGCCGATACTGAATCGGCCGCTGCTTTACCACTCGATCGCGCGCCTGTGCGCGCATGCGCTGGTGGAGCGCGTGTATGTCGTACTTGCAGCGGCTGATCGATGGTTCAATGAATACGACTGGAATCCGTTCGGTGCGAAGCTGGTGCCGCTTTACGCGGGCGGCGAATCGCGTGCGGAGACGGTACGCAACGGTCTGCTACGGATCGAAAGGGAGGTCGCCGGTGACGACTGGATCCTGGTGCACGACGCCGCGCGACCGTGCATCACGTCGGCATTGCTTGACCGCTTGATCGGCGAAATTGGTGCGGATCAAACTGGAGGCCTGCTTGCTGTGCCGCTCGCCGATACACTGAAGCGCGCCAATTCAAGTGCGCGCGTGGTGGCCACCGAGCCGCGCGTCGGGCTTTGGCAGGCGCAGACCCCCCAGATGTTCCGTTACGGCGTGTTGACGCGCGCACTTCAGTCGGTGGATGTTGCGTACGTCACCGATGAGGCTTCGGCGATCGAGAGGATGGGAATGCACCCGCGGCTGGTCGCTTCGGACATCACCAACCTCAAAGTTACCTATCCAGAGGATCTCGCGCTTGCCGAGTTGATTCTGAAGAACACATGAGCCGCGGAATGCTTAACCGCAAAGGCACAAAGACGCAAACATTAATTCCTCACCGCAAAGACGCAAAGAACGCAAAGAAATGCGACAGCACAAATCGGGGCAAGAAACGTTTACGCTTGGTTCTCGACATTCGTGCCCATTGTCGGGAGCACGACAATTTTCCCGTTGCTGTGGAACTGATTCAATCGATTCCATTTCAAGTCTGTTTTCTGGTTTTCTTTGCGTTCATTGCGTCTTTGCGGTGAAGGTTTAGTGCGTCTTTGCGGTTAGAAAGGAATTCTTGAGAATAGGGCAGGGATTCGATGTGCACGCGCTGGTGGCGGGACGACCGTTGATCATCGGCGGAGTTTCCGTCCCCTACGAGAAGGGATTGGCGGGACACTCGGACGCGGACGTGTTGTTGCATGCGCTCTGCGACGCGCTCCTGGGCGCAGCGGCGCTCGGCGACATCGGTCGTCATTTTCCCGATACCGATCCTGCATATCGCGGTGCGGACAGCCGTTGGCTTTTGCGTGAGGTCGCCGCCCTGCTGGAGAAGAATCACTTCCATGTTATCAATGTGGACGCCACCATCATCGCCCAGGCACCGAAAGTGGCCCCGCATATACCCGCGATGGTCGCCAACATTGCGGCCGATCTGGCCATCGCCAGGGAGCGTGTAAACGTGAAGGCGAAGACCACCGAGAGGCTTGGCTTTGCCGGCCGCGGTGAGGGCGTTGCGGCGGAGGCGATCGCCCTGATCGAGTCGCGCCCGCCGGTGGAATTCGGACGCCGTTGAATCCGCAAAGATTGCGCGTTTTTTACGCGCTGTGGCCGGATCGGAGCGTCAACAGCGCTCTTTCCGAAACGGCGCGACGCATGCATCGCGTGGTCAGCGGCACACGCGCCCGCGATGACTGCATTCACCTCACGCTCGCTTTTATCGGTGACGTTGACAGCATACGGCTCCCGGAATTGCTGGCTCCGCCGGCTGTGTTGACCGTTGCCCGGTTCACGCTGACGCTCGACAGCTGGGGTTGTTGGCCGCGCAACGGCATCGCCTGGGTTGGGCCGTCGCGCGTGCCGGATGCTCTGCGCGAACTGGCCGCGGGAATGGAAACCTGGTTGCGCGACGCGGGATTCGAGATGGATGCTGGGCCCTTTAATCCGCACGTCACGCTGGTCAGGAAGGCGCAATGTGCGCCCATGCCCCACGCGACGCCGTGCATAGAGTGGCAGGTAGATAGCTTTGTTCTAGTGCGATCGGCCCTCGCGCCCGACGGCTCACGCTATGAAACCATTGGTCGCTGGCCTTTGTGGAACGCGCATTCTTGAGCCACAGTGATCACAGAGAAGACCAAGATCAAGAGCGTTGACGCAAAGGACGCAAAGGGAAAAGAGAGGACGCAAAGAAACATAGAACAGATCTTGTAATGGATTGTGTTGCCGACTTGTGTTCACCTTCATTCCGGCATCCAGCATCGATGTCGTACAACTTACTTATGGCTCTTCGTCGTGCTCTCTGCGCTCTCTGTGGCCAAGGTACTTTGATTCTCAAGCCGGCTTCTGAGTTTCGGTGGGCAGTTCAACCCGGGCCTCCAGTCCTCCGCCCTCGCGTCGGAGCAGCGTGACATTGCCGCCGTTCATGCGGGCGGCGCGCTCGACGATCGCCAGTCCGAGTCCGGAGCCCTTGCCATCGCTACGCGAAGCCTCAAGCCGGGTGAAAGGTTGCATCACTCGCCAAATTTCCGATTCCGGAATGCCGGGGCCGCGATCGAGGACCCGAACCAGCGCATGTCCGTCGACGCATTCGGTCCGGACTTCGACCTCGCCGCCGCCGTAACGCAACGCGTTGTCCACCAGGTTGGTCACCATCCTCTGGGTCGCAGTCGGTTTTAGCGTGAGGGGAGGCAGCGTGCCCAGATTGGTGTTCACCGACTTGCCCATGCGCGAGAATCGTTCGCACACGCTGGAGACGATCTGGTTGAGATCCTCACCGCTGCGGGACGGTTCATTGCCGCCCTCGCGGGCAAAGTCGAGGAACTGGTTGATGATCGTGTCCATATCCTCTATATCCTGGATCATGCCGTCTTTCAATCCGTAATCTCCGGCCTCGCCGAGCATCTCGATGCCCAGCCGCAGCCTGGACAGCGGTGTGCGCAGATCGTGGGAGATTCCGGCGAGCAGGACCGCGCGATCGCTGTCCAGTTGCTTCAGGTTGGAAGTCATCTGGTTGAATGCGTGGGACAGCGTGTGAATTTCCGTGGGGCCTTTTTCATCGAGCGGAGGGGGTGTCTTGCCGGCGCCAATTTGCTCTGCGGCCGCGGCAAGCGCCCGCAGCGGTCGGTTCACCCGCAACATCAGCAACAGTCCGCCGGCGATTGCCAGTGTCAGCCCGAATACGCTCCAGCCGGTCCAGGCCCATGCCGAGGCGGAACCGCGCGACTCGGGCGGGAATACCACCCAGTAGGCTTGATTCTTGACTTTGATCTTGATCCACAGGGCGCGCGTGGCGTCCTCCAGCAGCACCAGTGCCTGCGCATCGTCGGCGACCTCGCGCTTCAAAGCCTCACCGATGGCGCTCAGTAATGGCGATTGCGGCAGCGGTACCTCCTCATCGTCCCAGGCGGTGGCCGGCAACAGCTTGATGTTGTGCTGCGCCGGGAGTTTTTCGCTGAATTTGCGGCGCACAGCGGGCGGCATGGTTTCCAGCGCCACGCTCACTGTGCTGATCACACCGGCAATCTGGTTGGCGAGGTATTCGGACTGGGCGCGCACGTTGTAGGACCGGTACAGGCCGAACCAGATCAACTGGCTGACCACCAGCAGCGCCGAGATCAGCAGCACCGAGCGGGACAGCAGCGATTGCGGAACCCAGTTCATGACACGACCGAAAAGCCTAACGGGAGTCGTCGGGAACAAAAACGTAACCCACGCCCCATACCGTCTGGATGTAGCGTGGATTTGCCGGATCGTCCTCAAGCAGTCGCCGCAGGCGCGAGACCTGTACATCGATGCTGCGGTCAAAGACGCCGTACTCGCGTCCGCGGGCGAGTTCCATCAACCGGTCGCGCGACAGCGGCGTGCGCGGATGTGTAACCAGCGCCTTGAGCATGGCAAATTCGCCGGTCGTCAGCCCGACGTGCTTGCCGTTGCGGGTGAGCGTGCGGGTGGCAAGATTGATCTCGAATGGGCCGAATCGCACCGGCGCCTTGCTGTCGTCGGGAGCGCCGGGCAGAACCGATACCGGCGACTGACGGCGCAAGACCGCGTTAATCCTTGCCACCAGTTCGCGCGGGTTGAATGGTTTCGGCAGATAGTCGTCTGCGCCGATATCGAGTCCGGCGATGCGGTCCGCTTCATCGCCTTTCGCCGTAAGCATGATGATCGGTGTGCGCTTTCCCCCAGTGCGAAGTCGGCGACAGATGCTCATGCCGTCTTCGCCCGGTAGCATCAGGTCGAGGATGATCATGTCCACGTTTTCCTTGCCCATCACCCGCTCCATCGCGCTGCCGTTGGCAACCGCGTGCACGCCGAAACCCTGTTCCGCGAGGTAGCGGTTCAGCAGATCGCGCAGGCGTTGGTCGTCGTCTACTACCAGGATGTTTGTGATCGCGGCGTTCATCTCGGATCTTGTCGTCTGCAGCATACCTGTAAATTATGAATCAGTTGACGGCGCCCATGCTAGGGAAGCTCCGGCGCCGGGAACAGGTTATTCTTGTTCCATGAACCAGCGCATACGGGTGCTGCAGGGCGACATCACCCGCCAGCAGGTGGAAGCGATCGTCAATGCCGCCAACACCTCCCTGCTTGGGGGCGGGGGCGTGGACGGGGCGATTCACCGGGCCGCGGGGCCGGAATTGCTGCAATTTTGCCGTGGACTTGGAGGCTGCCCGACCGGCGAGGCGCGCATTACGCCGGGGTTCCGTCTTCAGGCGCGCTGGGTCATCCATACCGTCGGCCCGGTCTGGCGCGGCGGCGGCGACAATGAGGACGATCTGCTCGCGCGCTGCTATCGCAACAGCCTGGCGCTCGCCGTGGCGCACCAAGCGCGATCCGTCGCCTTACCGCAGATCAGCACCGGGGTATACGGCTTCCCGTTGCGCCGGGCCGCAGGGATAGCCATCGTTGAGATCGCGGAGTTTCTGTCGCGGGAGACGCGCTTCGAGGAAGTTCGTTGCGTCTGTTTCAGCGAGGATTCGTACTCGGCGGTCACAGAGGCGCTGGCAGTCCTGCGCTGACACGCTGCATTTCCTGGGACGATCGACGCCATGGATACGCTGGACGGCGAATACGACCTACTGGTGATCGGCGGCGGAATCAACGGGGTGGGTGTGGCCCGCGATGCCGCCGGCAGGGGCGTTCGCGTTGTCCTTTGCGAACGCGGCGATCTGGGCGGCGCGACCTCGATGGCGAGCAGCAAGTTGATTCACGGCGGCCTGCGCTATCTGGAGCAGCGGCAGTGGCGGCTGGTACGCGAGTCGTTGGCGGAACGCGAAGTACTGATGCGGCTCGCGCCACATCTGGTGAGGCCGCTACGCTTCGTCCTTCCCCACGCGCCCGGACTGCGGCCGAAGTGGATGATCCGTGCGGGTTTGTGGCTTTATGACCGTCTCGGCGGCGCCAGCACTCTGCCGCGAAGCCATGCGATCGATCTGCGCCGGCCCCCGTTCGACGACGATCTCGACCCCCGCTTCGGCAGCGGATTCTCCTACTCGGATTGCCGGGTGGACGATGCGCGTCTGGTCGTGGTCAATGCGCTCTCGGCGCAAACTCTCGGGGCGAAAATCCTGCCGCGCACCGCCTGCGTGGGCCTCACCGATACGGGAAACGGCTGGCGCGCCGATCTCGAGACTGTCGATGGACGGTGCGGTTCTTTGACGGCCAAAGCCGTCGTCAACGCTGCCGGACCGTGGGTCGAACAATTGTTGCGTGAAATCGCCGGACTGCATTTGCGGGTCCAGGTACGGCTGATCAGGGGCAGCCATATCGTCGTGCCGCGCAGGATCGCCGGTGACCATGCCTATATATTGCAGAACCACGACCACCGAATGGTTTTTCTCCTGCCGTTCGAACGCAAATTCACCCTGATCGGTACTACGGAGGTGGAGCTCGCGCAACCGCCAGCGGCCATAGAGGCATCGGATGATGAAGTGCGCTATCTGTGCGACGCAGCGAACCGTTACCTGAGAAATCCAATACACGCTGGCGACGTCGTGTGGCGTTACGCCGGGGTGCGGGCGCTACACGATGACGGCAAGGCGAGCCCCGCCGTGGTTACGCGCGACTATGTCCTGCAGCTCGATCACGCCGGCAGCGGTGCGCCCATCCTGTCCGTATTCGGGGGCAAGATCACGACTTACCGCCGCCTTGCCGAGCAGACGCTGGAAAAACTTTCCTCGGTTCTGGAGATTCCGGGCCGTCTGTGGACCGCGACTGTCCCGCTTCCCGGTGCCACGACCGGACACTTCGATTACGTGGAGTTTCTGAAGAACATGCTGACACGCTGCGCCGCGTTGCCAACCGGGCTGGTCGAAGGCATCGTGCGACGTCACGGTTCGACTGCAGTCGACTTGATCGGCGACGCACAAAACGTCAACGACCTGGGTGCACACTTCGGCGCCGGATTGACCGCGCGCGAAGTGGATCATTTCATCGACAGGGAATGGGCGCGCACCGCGGAAGACGTGCTGTGGCGGCGCAGCAAAATCGGCCTGCACCTCAGCGACGCGGAACGCGCCGCCGTGGAGCATTACGTTAGTCGCCGGATCGCCCGCTGAGGGCGTTCACGCAAGCATGGCCGCGAAGCGTTCGGCTTCCATCGGCCGGCCGCCGAAGTAGCCCTGGTAAGCCTCGCAGCCGAGCGCACGCAGAAAATCAAGCTGTCCCTGGGTTTCCACACCTTCGGCAACCACCGTCATGCGCAGGCTCTTCGCCAAGTTGATGATCGCCTGCACGATCGCGGAATCGTTAAGGTCGTGCGGCAGGTCCTCGACGAAGCTGCGGTCGATCTTGAGTTTGTCGATCGGGAAGCGTTTCAGATAATTCAGGCTCGAATATCCGGTGCCGAAGTCGTCGATGGACAGACTCACCCCCATTTCATGCAGCATCTCCAGCATTTTTGCGGTTCCCTTCGGGTCCTGCAGGATCGCGTCTTCGGTGAGTTCGATTTCGAGCTGATGCGCCTTGAGTTCATGACGGGCGAACGCCGCGGCTATGCCCTGGACCAGGTTGGTACGGCGGAACTGGAACGCCGAACAGTTGACGGCCACCGGGACCACCCGCAGCCCCTTCGACTGCCAGGCGCTGATCTGACGGCAGGCCTCGTTCAACACCCATTCGCCGATGAGATGGATGATGTCCGATTCTTCCGCCAGAGGAATGAAACTCTCCGGAAACAGCAGTCCGTGCTCCTCGTGGTTCCAGCGCACCAGCGCCTCCGCACCCAGCAATTTGCCAGTGGTGGTGTCGAATTGCGGCTGATAGTGAAGCACCAGTTGATTGCGCTCGATGGCGTGGCGTAGCTTGTTGGCCAATACCAGGCGTTCGGCCACCGGTGCGGTCAGTTCCGGCGTAAAGAACTGGTAGCGGTTGCGGCCGCTTTTCTTCGCGAAGTACATCGCCGCATCCGCGTTGCGGATCAGATCCTCCATGGTCTGCGCGTCGTCGGGATAAACGCTGATGCCGACGCTCGCCGACATCTGGATTTCCTGCGTATCGAGCAGGAAAGGTTCCTCGAAGGTGGCGAGTACCTTGTCCGCGACCAGCGCCGCCTCGGCCGGTTCGCGCAATGCCGACAGGACGATGAGGTACTCGTCGCCGGCGTGCCGGCACGCTGTATCGGTCTCGCGCACGCAGCCGCGCAGCCGTGCCGCCACGGTCTGCAACAGGATGTCGCCGGCGCGGTGCCCGAAGGAATCGTTGATATTCTTGAAGCGGTCCAAGTCGATGAACAGCAGCGCAACCCTGGTCTCCATGCGCTTCGCCGCTGCCAGTGCTTGTTGCAGGCGGTCCTGAAACAGGGTGCGGTTGGGCAGGCCGGTGAGCAGGTCGTGGTGGGCGAGGAAGCGCAACCGTGCATCCATATCCTTGCGCTGGGAGACGTCCTCGGTCACCCATAACACCTTGATCGGTTCTCCCTCCAGATCAAGCAACGCATCGCCCTTGGTGCGCAGCCATCGGTGGGTGCCGTCGGGACAGGACACCCGGTACTCGATATCCAGGTTGCCGGTGCCGCCGATGCATTCGTCGACGGCCTGTGTGAAACGGGGACGATCTTCGAGATGGATCGATTCAAGCAACTGTTTGTAGGGTACGTCGGGGTGGTCGCTGCGAACGCCGAACAGGCGCAGGCTCATTTCTGAAGCGCGCACCATCCGGCTTGCAACGTCGAACTCGCAGGTTCCAATCTCCGCAAAAGCCAGCGCGAGTTTCTCGCGGTCGAGACTGGCCTTCAGCGCATCGAGGGTGTTGCGGGTGACCGCCCGCGAATCGCGTAGCCTCTCCGACGATATCAGCAGCTCCGCGGTGGCGTTTTGAAGCTTTCTGTTGGTTTCCTGCAAGAGCTGCTGGGTGGCTGCGAGGTTCTTTTTCAGGTTAGCCGGCCGCGCCGCCGTGCGTGCGACGGGTTTGCGCCCGCGAGGACTCGCGCGTTTACCCGGCTTCACCGTGTTTGCGGCGCGTCTTTTGCTCTTGGCGGGGCTCACTCGGCGGGACTTAGTCGTTTCTTCTTCCATGCTCGGCGCGATCGGCGGGCCGCGAAGTGATCGGATTGGGAGGTATCCTCATTTCGACGCAAGCCCCGTGCCAGCGGCATTCTGAGTGATTCCCGCCCCACGGGCAACACAGCCGGCCTTGAAGCCGCCGTCCTGCTTTGCCGGTATCTCCAGCATCTCGATGCCGGCCGCAATGATTTCGGTGCCCATGCCGTCTCCGGGAATCGTCGCAATTTCGTATGCTTTCACCACAATCCTTTCGCCGCCAAGAGTGCCAAGAAGTGCCAAGAAGTGCATAGGAAATGACATGGGAAACTGCGAACTGCCAACTCCCGGTACAGGGGTGCGGATATACCCGTCACACTCCACATCAAGCTCTTTGAAATTCTTTCTTGTCTTGCCTTGGCGCTCTTGGCGTCTCGGCGGCCAAGTCTAGAAATTCACGTTGTTCTTGCCCTTGAGCTTGAGAATTCTGCGGGCGTCGTCGGGCGTGGCGATTTCGAGACCCAGTTCTTCGAGGATGCGGCGGATCTTG
>JAXIOX010000063.1:0-9623 GCA_045403275.1 Burkholderiales bacterium
ATGAATTCGCGCTCCGCATTTCGAAGGTCGACAAGCGTGTTGTTCCCGGCAGCCAATGCGCCGCCTACGGGAAGCGGCGCAGAGTTGATGCCAGCGAGTCTTGCCAGACCCGCGGCAAGTGGATCGTCACCCTGCGTCGCATCGAAGGTGCTCCTCACCACGGCGGGCAGGGTGCCGCCGCCCCAGAGCCACAGACTGTTCACCACCGCCACGCCGCGATCCTCGCGCGCCGTGTTGACCGGATGGGCGTGCAGCAGCATCTGCACTTCGTTGAAAATCCGGTGCCAGCGCAAACGCTCCTCACCTTCGGGGAGAAGGCGGTTGACATCGCGGCCGATCGCCTGCCTCAGGGTGACGGTGCGGATCTTCGGCGCTTGCGGCAACTTCAAGTACCAGCGTTGCGGATGCGGCGCGTGTACGACAAAGCCCTCGGTCTCGAACTGGCGATTGAGCGCCCCGGTCAATTCGCGCGTTTCGTCTTCGGCGATCTCCAGGGTTTCCGGGGCCAGCAGGATCAGTTTGTCGTTGTGCAAGCGCAGATGTACCGGGTCGGCCCGCAACCAGTAGGCTGCGCCGGGTTCTCCGCCGTCACCGGCAAAGGCGAGCGGCGCCACCGGCCAGTCGGTCTGCTTTTTAACTCCGAAGCGCTCGCAGATCCAGGCGGGCTCATTTTCGCATGAGCCGTCGGCCGCACTGCCGCGGCTCAAGAGCGTTTCCAGCGCCGGTAGCCTCAGTCCGGAATAGGAGTCCGTATCGCCCGTTTCGGGCCAGAACAGGGAAGGAACAAACAGGGTGACGGTGCGCACGGGAGAAAGGACTGGAACTGCGTCGAGTTTAGCACGCGACATCGGAGCCGCCGCCGGTGACCGAGTGCGGGCTGCTTAGTCATCCGCGCCGGAATGTGGCAGACTTCGCGTCGCCATCCGATCACGCCTTACCGCTTATTTGAGCATTTCATGCTGACGCCGTACGAGCTGTTTGTGGGGCTGCGCTACACGCGCGCCAAGCGGCGCAATCATTTCATCTCCTTCATTTCCGTCACCTCGATGCTGGGCGTCGCACTGGGCGTCGCGGCATTGATCGTCGTGCTCTCGGTGATGAACGGATTCCAGAAGGAACTGCGCACGCGCATCCTGGGGGTTGCGTCGCACGTGCAGATAATGGGACTGGACGGCAAGCTTTCCGATTGGCGGAAAATCGCTGCGCAAGCGCAAAACCATCCGGACGTGGTCGCGGCTGCGCCGTACATCACGGCGCAGGGGCTGATCTCCAACCGCGGAACCGTGCAGGGTACGCTGGTGCGCGGAGTTCTACCCGCCGCCGAAGCAAAAGTCGGCGACGTAGGCCAGCACATGCGTTCGGGCAGCATGGACGATCTGAGACCCGGGCGCTTCGGCATCGTTCTCGGCATCGATCTGGCGATGAGCGTGGGCGCCCGCGTTGGCGACAAGATCGTGCTGATCGCGCCACAGGGACAGGTGACGCCCGCGGGCATCCTGCCCCGGCTCAAGCAGTTCGAAGTGGTTGGTATTTTCGAAGTGGACATGGCCGAATACGACGCCGGCCTTGGGTTCATGCACCTCGAGGACGCGCAGAAGCTCTATCGGCTGGAAGACGGGGTGTCGGGCGTGCGGCTGAAGCTTCACGACCTGTTCAGGGCCCCGCTGGTGGCGCGCGACCTGATGCGCACACTGAGAAGCGACGTTTATGCCACCGACTGGACGCGCAGCCATGCGAATTTCTTCCGTGCGGTGCAGATCGAGAAGCGGGTGATGTTCATCATCCTGGTGCTCATCGTCGCGGTGGCGGCGTTCAACATCGTTTCCACGCTGGTGATGGCGGTCACCGACAAGCGCGCCGACATCGCCATCCTGCGCACGCTGGGGGCCGCGCCGGGGGAGATCATGCAGATCTTCATCATTCAGGGCGCGTTGATCGGCGCAGTCGGCATGATCGCCGGGGTGGTCGGCGGCGTGTTGCTGGCGGCGAACATCGAGGTAGTGGTCCCTGCGATCGAGCGCGCTCTGGGCATCCAGTTTCTCGCCAAGGACGTGTATTACATAAGCGACCTGCCTTCCGATCTGCATCTGCAGGACGTGGTCGTTATCGGCCTGACGTCGTTCGGGCTGAGCCTGCTGGCGACGATCTATCCCAGCCTGCGCGCATCGCGCGTGAATCCGGCCGAAGCCCTGCGCTATGAGTGAGGTGGTCCTCTCCTGCCGCAACCTGCAGAAGACCTTCCGCCAGGGCGAGTACGCGGTCCCGGTTTTGCTGGGCATCGATATCGACGTCACGCGTGGCGAAACGGTGGCGATCGTCGGTGCGTCGGGCTCAGGCAAAAGCACGCTGCTGCACTTGCTCGGCGGACTTGACGCTGCGAGCGCGGGAGAGGTCGCCGTGCTCGGCCACCGGCTGGATTCGTTGAACGAGAAGGACAAGGGAAGGTTGCGCAACCGCGCACTCGGCTTTGTCTACCAGTTCCACCACCTGTTGCAGGAATTTACCGCGTTGGAGAACGTGGCGATGCCGCTGCTGATCCGGCGCCTTGACCCGGCAGATGCCGGCAGGCATGCAACCAGGATTCTGCAGCGGGTCGGACTGGGCGCACGACTGACGCACACGCCGGGAGAACTTTCCGGGGGCGAACGGCAGCGCGCGGCACTGGCGCGCGCGCTGGTCACCGAACCTGCCTGCGTGCTTGCCGACGAGCCCACCGGCAACCTCGACCGCCACACCGCCGAAGGCATGCTGGACCTGATGCTCGACCTGAACCGCGATCTCGCCACCAGTTTCGTGGTGGTGACTCACGATCCGACGATTGCGGCGACGATGCAGCGAACGCTGCGATTGGAGGATGGCAGACTGAATCCAGGCTAGAGGCGAGAGGCTAGAGGCAAGAGGCAAGAGGGGAGAGGCAAGAGGGGAAGAGGCTAAAGGTTGAAAGCTAGAGGCTAGAAGCGGTACCGTCTTTCTGGTTCTCCTCTTGCCTCTTGCCTCTTGCCTCTAGCCTGTCTTCTCTAGCCTCTCGCCTAGTACTCGACCGGTATCGGATCGAGCGAGCGCCACAGATACCACGCGGCCACGGTGCGCCACGGTTGCCACCCGTTGGCGATCTGGCGCATCTTCAGCTTCGAAAGCGGCTTGCTGTTGTTGTAATGCAGGCCAATGGCGCGCTGCAATCCGATGTCGTCCACCGGCAGAATGTTCGGGCGCATCATGAAAAAGATCAGGAACATCTCCGCGGTCCAGCGCCCGATCCCCTTGACCCTGGTGAGCTCTGCGATCAGTTGCTCGTCGTCGTGGTCGCTCCAGCGCTCGATCTCCAGCGAGCCGTCGAGAAAATGCCCGGCCAGGTCGATCAGGTAAGTGGACTTGTTGCTGGACAATCCGCAGGCACGCAGTTTTGATGGGTCCATGCGCACGATGGTCGCCGGTCCTAGCGATCCGACCGATTCCAGCAGTTTCTGCCACACGCTTTCCGCCGCCTGCACCGATATCTGCTGTCCGATGATGGAGCGTGCCAGCGTCATGAAGGCGTCGCCCCGGCTCTGCAACGGCGGCCCTTCATGGTTGCGGATCAGTACTTTCAGAATGGAATCGCGGCTCGCCAGATCGCGAGTGGCATCATTCCAGTAGGATGGCGTCATAATTCAACAGACGGTCGCCTTGGTCGCGCATGCGGGACTCATGCAGAGCTTCCCCGACTGCCGGGTCGGACGTCATTGGGGGAGGGGACGTACCTGAATCGAGTATACACGCCAATCCTGGCAGGCAACAGAACGCGCGGCGTCTGTCATTTTCTTGCAGTCTGGCTACGCATGCGCCGGCGCTTTTTCCACGACAGCATGACGTGCACACGCCACGCGGCAATCGACAGTAGATAGCCGGAAACAGCGAGAATCAGGGCGAGCAGGAACAGCCCGAGCAGGAACGGCTTGCCCATTGCAGCCAGCCAGGTGAGCAGCGCCGGTATCCAATCCACGATCGGCAGCCCGAGCAGTTCCAGATTGCCGCCGGGAAGGAATCGGCCGTTGCCGCCGGTGACGAACATGCCGAGCTTGTAGGCGATGTAATAAAGCGGAACGATAGTGAACGGGTTGGTGTACCAGGTGAGGATCACGGCCACCGGCAGATTGACGCGGAACAGGATCGCGAGCAGCGCAGCCGAAAGCATTTGCAGCGGTGCCGGTACCAGTCCGCAGAACAGTCCGACGGCCGTGCCGCCTGCCACCGACTTGCGATTGAGGTGCCACAGGTTGGGGTGATGCAACGCCGCGCCGAAAAAACGAATGTGCCGATTTTGGCGGACGCTCTCGTGACTTGGCAGGTACTTGCGGAAAAACTTGCGTGGCATGAAGGTGGCGAATTGTACCGGAATCACTCCTTATGATTGGTAACTTTGCCGCCTTGATCGCGGGCGACTGGTGGTTGCATCAACAGCCCCTGCTCCCTGATTTGACCGGCGCGGCCGCACTGGTTCCTTTGGCGGCGCTGTGGCTGCTCGCTGCGCGCAGAAACGGTGCAGCCGCACGGATGGCGGCACGCGCCGTTGCCGTGGTTGCTTTCGCGATCGCCGGGTATTTCTGGTCGGCCGCGATGGCGCACTGGAATCTTGCGCGCGCGCTACCGGAAACATGGGAAGGGCGCGATATCGAGTTGTCGGGTGTCATCGCCGCAATGACCCAGCCTGCCGAACGCGGCGTGCGCTTCGTGTTCGATGTTGAAACGGTGTATACGCCGGGTGCCGTAGTGCCCCCGCGGATTTCCCTCACCTGGTATCAGTGGGGCGACACCGCGCAGGTTGCAGACCTGCTCCCGGGACAACGGTGGCGCCTGAGCGCGCGCCTGCGACGTCCCCATGGCAACGCCAATCCGGGCGGATTCGATTTCGAGGCGTGGATGCTGGAGCGCGGCATACGCGCGGTCGGATACGTCAGAGCCGATTCACCGGCCGCGCTGATGGTGGCGCGGGTGAACCGTCCTGCATATGTTCTGGAGCGCACGCGCGAAGCGGTGCGCTCCAGATTGCTGCGTGCGCTCGATGGCCGGCCTTACGCCGGGGTGATCGTTGCACTTGCGGTGGGCGACCAGCGCGCCATTCCGCCGTCGCAGTGGCGGGTTTTCACGCGCACCGGCGTCAATCATCTGATGAGCATTTCCGGGCTGCACATCACCATGGTCGCGAGCCTGGCGTACTTGCTGGTGCTCCGGTTGTGGCGCCGGTCGGAAACGTTGACCCTGCGCCTGCCCCCAATGCGCGCCGCCGTCGCCGCCGGCCTTGCGGCCGCGCTTGCCTATGCGGCGCTGTCAGGATTCGCGGTGCCGGCGCAGCGTACCGTTTTCATGCTGGCGATCGTGGCAGTAGCGCTCTGGCTGGGTTGGATGATGCGACCGCTTGCGGTCCTGGCAGCGGCGGCGGCGCTGGTGATCGTCCTCGATCCCATGGCGGTGATTTCAGCCGGGTTCTGGCTGTCTTTCGGCGCGGTCGCGGTGATCATGCTGGCCGGCGGCGGCCGCATTGGCCGGTTTTCCTGGCTGGGCGCGTGGGCGCGAACCCAGTGGGCGGTCACGCTGGCGCTGGTGCCGCTGTTGCTGGCGATGTTTCAGCAGGTGTCGCTGGTGTCGCCGATCGCAAATGCGGTTGCGATTCCGCTGGTGAGTCTGGTCGTGGTGCCGCTGACGCTGTTCGCCGCCGTTCTGCCTTTCGATTGGCTTGCGCAAGCCGCGCACTCGGTCATGGCGCTTTGCATGAGCCTGCTGGAAACGCTGGGCCGTATACCCGACGCGGCCTGGCAGCAACATGCACCGCCTTCCTGGGCAGTGCCGCTGGCGATGCTCGGCGCGCTCTGGATGCTGCTCCCCAAGGGTTTTCCGGCGCGCTGGGTGGGTGCCGGATTGATGCTGCCTCTGTTCCTGTCGTTGCCGCCGCGGCCCGCGCCAGGCGAATTGTGGCTGACCGTACTCGATGTCGGGCAAGGATTGGCGGTGGTGGCGCGCACCCAGAGGCACGCACTGCTCTACGACACCGGGCCGGCATTTTCGGATCAGGTGAGCGCCGGCGAACGTATCGTGGTGCCGTATCTGCGCGCAAGCGGCGTGCGCCGCCTGGACGGCGTCATCGTCAGTCACGACGATCTCGACCACAGCGGCGGGACGCTGGCAGTGTTGCAGGCGATGCCGGTGCAGTGGCTGTCCTCCCCGCTGCCCAAGCTTCATCCAATCAACGAAACAGCGGCAAACAAACGGCGATGCAGCGCCGGAGAGCGCTGGGAGTGGGACGGCGTGACTTTCGAAATGCTGCATCCCGACGCCGAAAGTTATAATGATTTCGATCTCAAGGACAACGATCGCAGTTGCGTGCTCAGGATCGTTTCGCCCTATGGAGCGGTGCTGCTTCCGGCCGACATCGAACGACGCAGCGAGATAAGGCTGCTGCGCGATTCCCCGGGGCGCCTGTCCGCCGACGTGCTGATCGCGCCCCATCATGGCAGCCGCACTTCCTCCACTCCGGAATTCGTGGTTGCAGTAGCGCCCCGGCTGGTCGTCTTTTCAGTCGGATACCGCAACCGTTTCGGGCATCCGCACCCGGCCGTGGTGCGCCGTTACCGCGACCAGGGCAGTGAACTGGTTCGCACCGATCTGGCCGGCGCGGTGCTGGTCAGAATGAGCAGTTCGGGGATCGAAACGTCGGGCTGGAGGCAGCTCGAACGGCGTTATTGGCAAGGTCGTTGATCTCAGTTATCGGTACATGGTCAAAGTCAGGGAAATCACCCGCGATACCGCTTCTGCCAAATGGCTGGAGGTGTTAACGGTCCGTCTGTCGCAGACTGAGCGCGAACTGGTGGTGCGTGCCGATCTCTGGGCGCAGGAGTACTACGCCGACAGCCTGCATCCGGCGGGTACGCGCTGGATCGAGCATGTGCGCGCTGCTGTGGGCATACTCGGCGCGCTGCGCGTTGACGGCGAAGCCATTGCGGCGACTCTTTTGCTCGGTGTGCCAGTGGCGTCCCGGGCACAGCGCGAGTCCCTGACGGCGCACTTCGGGCCTGAGATTGCCGCGCTGGTGGAAGGCGTGGCGAGCATGGCGCAGATCCAGGTGCTGCGTGGACGCGTCGAGTCCGGTCCCCGCCAGGCCGACCGCGCAGCGCAGCTCGAGTCGCTGCGCAAAATGCTGCTGGCAATGGTTCAGGACGTGCGGGTAGTGCTGATCAAGCTCGCCGATCAGGTGCAACTGCTGCGGGATCTCGCTGCAACGGGCGACGCGCAGGCTCGCGAGAACGCCGCCGCCGATACCATGGACCTGTTCGCGCCGCTCGCCAACCGGCTCGGCGTATGGCAGATCAAGTGGGAGCTGGAAGACCTGGCGTTCCGCTGCCTCGAGCCGGATACCTACAAGAATCTCGCGCGCCAGCTGGACGAGAAGCGCGTGGATCGCGAGACATACATCGCCGACGTGGTCCAGTTGTTGCGCACGGAACTCGCAGCCGCCGCCATCGCCGGCGAAGTCGCGGGGCGGCCGAAACACATCTACAGCATCTGGCGCAAGATGCAGAGCAAGGGCGTGGGGCTGGAGGATCTGGCCGACGTGCGAGCGGTGCGGATACTGGTGAATAACGTCAAGGAATGCTACGCCGTGCTCGGACTGGTGCATGACCTGTGGACTCCGGTGCCGCGCGAGTTCGACGATTACATCGCCAGGCCGAAGGCCAATGACTACCGATCGCTGCATACCGCGGTCGTGGGGCCGGAAGGCAAGGTGTTGGAAGTGCAAATCCGCACTCACGAGATGCACCAGCACGCCGAGCTCGGTGTCGCCGCCCACTGGCGCTACAAGGAAGCGGTCAGGGGCGACGCCGCGTTCGACGATCGCATAGCCTGGCTGCGCCGGATTCTCGATTGGCGCGATGAACTCGCGGACGCGGGCGAGCTGGCAGAATACTTCAAGACCGAGCTGTTCCAGGACAGCGTCTACGTGGTCACGCCGCAAGGGCGGGTGATCGACCTGCCGCGCGGCGCCACGCCCGTCGACTTCGCGTATCACTTGCACTCCGAACTCGGCCATCGCTGCCGCGGCGCCAAGGTCAACGGCCAGATCGTGCCGCTCACCTACGCGCTATCCAACGGCCAGCGGGTGGAAATCATCACCGCCAGGGAAGGCGGCCCGTCGCGCGACTGGCTCAATCCCGCGCTCGGCTATCTCAAGAGCAACCGCGCGCGCGCCAAGGTTCGGCAGTGGTTCAACGCGCAGCAGCTCGAGGAGGCGACCACCCACGGTCGCGCTGTGCTGGAACGGGAGCTGTATCGTCTTGGCAAGACCCGTCAGAACCTCGAGGAACTGGCGGCGCGGCTGAACTTCGCCAGCGTGGAAGAGTTGTTTGCTGCATTCGGCCGCGCCGAGGTGACGCCGCGGCAACTGCAGTCCGCGCTCGCCACAGGCGCAATCCCGGTTGCACCGGCAGCCGAGGCCAAGGCGCCATCGCCGGCTCGGCCCGGCGCCGGCGCCATACTGATCGTCGGCGTAGACAAACTGCTCACCGTCCTGGCGCGCTGCTGCAAGCCCGCGCCACCGGACCCTATCGTCGGTTTCGTCACGCGTGGACGCGGGGTGACGGTGCACCGGCGGGATTGCAGGAACGTCGCGCGTCTGGCAACGGAACGCGTGATCGCGGCCGATTGGGGAAAAACCGGGGAAGCTCGCTTTCCGGTGGATGTGGAGATCATCGCCGGTTCTCACCCCGCGCTGCTGCGCGACATTCTCGATATCTTCACGCGCGAGAAAGTGCGGGTCATCACCAGCAAGTCGGTGGGCCGCGATCTCAACGCCAGGATCGCGTTCACTCTGGAAGTGGAGGGCTTGCCGCAACTCAAGCGCCTGCTCGCGCTGGTCCGGGACGTTACCGGCGTGGAATCGGCGCGGCGCCGATGAGAAGTTTGAACGGGATTATCCTTTGGGCTAGAATCCGCCCTTCATTAGGCGCGTAGCTCAGCTGGTTAGAGCATCACCTTGACATGGTGGGGGTCGTTGGTTCGAGTCCAATCGCGCCTACCAACTTCCGCGGGGAGCAGGGCAAAAGTGGGCATCCGAACTTGCACAATCGGGCCTATGCAGTATGGTCGCTGAACCTGTTTTTCCCACAACGAAAAAGTGCGGTTCGGCCGCACTTTTTTTTTACACCGAGCCAGACTACCAATCATGCCCCTGGTCCGATTGCCAGACGGTTCGCAAAAGACCTTCGACAAACCGGTTACGGTTGCCGAAGCGGCGGCTTCGATCGGCGCGGGACTGGCGCGTGCCGCGCTCGCCGGTCGCGTCGACGGCAAGCTGGTCGACACTTCGTACCTGATAGATCGAGACGCCGAACTTGCCGTGGTCACTGACAAGGATCCCGAGGGACTGGAGATCCTGCGCCACTCGACCGCGCACCTGCTCGCGCACGCGGTGAAGGAACTCTTTCCCGACGCGCAGGTGACCATCGGCCCGGTGATCGAGAACGGCTTCTACTACGACTTCTCGTACAGGCGGCCTTTCACGCCGGAAGATTTGTCTTCGATAGAAAAAAAGATGCAGGAAATCGCGACGAAGGACCTGCCCGTCGAAAGAAAAGTCATGTCGCGAAACGAGG
>JAXIOX010000217.1:0-5588 GCA_045403275.1 Burkholderiales bacterium
GTGGCGTGAAAGTGGCGAAATCCATCGACGAGGTGCGCGACTGGGCCGGAAGAATCCTCGGCATGCAACTGATAACCCATCAGACAGGGCCGCGGGGCCAGAAGGTACGGCGGCTGCTGATCGAGGAAGGCGCGGACATAAGAAGGGAACTTTACGTCGGCATGGTGGTGGACCGCGGCACGCAGACGGTGTGTGTCATAGCGTCCCCGGAAGGCGGCGTGGACATCGAGGAAGTCGCCGCACACACGCCTCAGAAAATCCACAAGGTGTTCGTCGATCCCGAGCGGGGTCTGCTTGATGCCGAGGCCGACGATCTGGCACGCAGAATCGGCATTCCCGCTGCCAGCGTTGCCAAGGCGCGCGCAGTGCTGAAGAACCTGTATCGGGCATTCTGGGACAGCGATGCATCGCTCGCCGAAATCAACCCAATGATCCTGACCGGCGGCGGCGACGTGGTTGCGCTCGACGCCAAGATGACCTTCGACGACAACGCGCTCTACCGGCACGAGGATATCGTCGCCATGCGCGACCTCGAAGAGGAAGACCCCGCCGAAGTCGAAGCGTCCAGGCACGGGCTTTCCTATATTTCGCTCGACGGCAATATCGGCTGCCTGGTGAACGGCGCCGGCCTGGCGATGGCCACCATGGACACCATAAAGCTATTCGGCGGCGAGCCGGCCAACTTCCTCGACGTCGGCGGCGGCGCCACCACCGAGAAAGTGACCGAAGCGTTCAAGCTGATGCTGCGCAATCCCAACCTCAGGGCAATTCTGATCAACATTTTCGGCGGCATCATGAAATGCGACGTGATCGCCACCGGCGTGGTCGAGGCGGCCCGCCAGGTGAAGCTCGGGGTGCCGCTGGTGGTGCGCATGAAGGGTACCAACGAGGACCTGGGCAGGAAGATCCTCGCGGACTCCGGATTGCCGATCATATCCACCGACAACATGGCCGAGGCCGCACAGAAGGTCGTCTCGGCTGCCAAGGGGAAAAACTGACCGTGGCGATCCTGATCGACAAGAACACCAAAGTTCTCACCCAGGGCATCACCGGCAAGACCGGACAGTTTCACACCCGCGCCTGCCGCGATTACGCCAATGGGCAGCGCTGCTTTGTGGCCGGAGTCAACCCGAACAAGGCCGGACAGGATTTCGAAGGCATTCCGATCTTCGCTTCGGTGCGCGAGGCGAAACGACAGACCGGCGCCCACGCATCGGTGATTTACGTGCCGCCGCCGGGCGCGGCGGGGGCGATCTGGGAAGCGGTCGAGGCCGATCTCAATCTGGTGATCTGCATCACCGAGGGCATTCCGGTGCGCGACATGATCGAAGTGCGCGATCGCATGCGCAAACAGAAACGCGGGACCGTCCTGGTAGGCCCCAACTGCCCGGGAGTGATCACGCCGGATGAAATCAAGATCGGCATCATGCCCGGACATATTCATCGCAAGGGACCGGTCGGCGTGGTATCGCGTTCCGGCACGCTTACCTACGAAGCGGTGGGGCAGCTGACGGAGCTGGGATTGGGCCAATCTTCCGCGGTGGGCATCGGCGGCGATCCGGTCAACGGACTCAAACATCTCGATGTGCTCAAACTCTTCAACGACGATCCGGCGACGGAGGCGGTGGTGATGATCGGCGAGATCGGCGGCACGGACGAGGAATCCGCGGCGCTGTGGGCCAGGGACAACATGAAGAAACCGATCGTCGGCTTCATTGCCGGCGTCACCGCCCCTGCCGGCAAGCGCATGGGCCATGCTGGTGCGATCATTTCCGGCGGCAAGGGCACCGCGGCTGAGAAACTCGCGGTAATGGAGGAGTGCGGCATCAGGGTGACCCGCAATCCCGCCGAGTTGGGCAAGCTGCTCAAGTCGGTAATGCGCTGAGCACCTGATTTTTCTGCAACGATTTCACTCGATACCATCATGGATCTGAGCAGTCCGCAGTTCTGGATCGCCGTTCTGCAGATCATCCTGATCGATATCGTGCTATCCGGCGACAACGCCGTGGTGATCGCGCTGGCCTGCCGTAATCTCCCGCCGCGCCAGCGCAGGCTCGGCATCTTCTGGGGTGTCAGCGGAGCCATCATCCTGCGAGTGACGCTCACTTTCTTTGCGGTGAGCCTGCTGGCCATTCCCTATCTCAAGATTGTCGGCGCGGCACTGCTGGTGTGGATCGGCGTCAAGCTGATCCAGCCTCAGGACGACGGCGAAGGGCACGAGATCAGGGCCGCCGGAAACCTGCTCGGAGCAATTCGTACCATCATCATTGCCGACCTCGTGATGAGCCTGGACAATGTGATCGCGGTGGCGGCCGCGGCGCGCGACAGCCTGTTTCTGCTGGTTTTTGGCCTGGCGTTGAGCATTCCACTGATGGTGTGGGCGAGCCAGTTGATCCTGCGCCTGATTGATCGTTTCCCGTCGATCATCGTACTGGGTGGCGCCTTGCTGGGATGGGTGGGGCTGTCGATGGCGGTGCACGACCCTGTCGTGAAGGACTGGGTGGTGGCACAGGCCGCGTGGTTGAATTGGGCGGCGCCGGCTGCAGGCGCGGGTGTGGTGGTGGCGGTCGGCAAATTGCTGTCGCCGCGTGCGCTAACCGGCCGCGCCCGGCCCGGGGGCGTGTTGGACCTCGCCGAACGGGACCTCCCGGCGCCGCCGCAATCCTGAATGAGGGAGGGATGGTGAAGATCTTGCTGCCGGTGGACGGCTCGGAAAACTCTTTGCGTGCGGTGCGGCACGTCATCGCGATGAAAGAGCAATACCGCGATCCGATCGAGGTGCACCTGCTCAACGTACAGCTTCCTGTCGCTTCCGGCGCGGTGAAGATGTTCATCAGCCAGCAGCAACTGAACGACTTCTACCGCGACGAAGGCGTGGTGGCGCTGAAGGATGCCCGCGCGCTTCTGGATCAGGCCGGTGTTTCCTACCAGCACCACATCGGCGTAGGCGACCTGGCGGGCACCATCGTGTCTTACGCCAAAGAGAAGCAGTGCCGGCAGATCGTGATCGGCACACGCGGGCGCGGCAGCTTCGCCGGCGCGCTGCTCGGCTCGGTGGCCGTCAAAGTCATCCATCTCGCCGACATGCCGGTACTGCTGATCAAGTGAGGAGCTTGCGCGCGGTCTCCTGCCGCGCGGCGATCCGCTTTCCCAGGCATTCACGGCAGTAGCAGACGGCGGCACCGTCGGTCAGCGGCATCAGCGCCGGGAACTCGATCGCGCACCAGCACGGCGTGTCATTCGCGATCCCGCATTGAAACGCCCGGCCGCAGTCCGGGCAGCGCCGGTTGGCCACGGGATCTTTCGTCAACGCCATGCGGAAACGAACGTGCTCCACTGCGTTAGCACGCCGACCAGGATGAACAGCGCACCACCAGTGCCACGGTGGCAAGGTGGGTCTTGTCTCTCATCTCTGCTACTGCAATAAGAAAACTCGAGGTTAGAAAAGCTTCCAATTCAGCGCAGTCCGTGAAAAGTAAGCCCGCCATTTTAGCTTCCTGATCGTCTCAGGGCCCTTCTCCGCCGGTGCCGCGAGTAGCCTAAACTGCGGCCATGCGAGCCATGATTGTTCGACGCGGCGGCCAGCCGCTCGAGCCCGTCGATTTGCCGCGGCCGCAGCCGGGGCCGGGACAAGTTCTGATTAAAGTCGCCGCCTGTGGAGTATGCCGAACCGACCTGCACGTGGCGGAGGGCGAATTGCGCGAAGGCAAGCTGCCTGTCGTACCCGGCCACGAGATCGTCGGCCGGGTCGTGGAGGCCGGCGACGGCTTGAGGCAGTTCAAGCAGGGAGACCGGATTGGCGTGCCCTGGCTCGGCCACACCTGCGGCACCTGCGAATTCTGTTCAACCGGTCGCGAGAACCTGTGCGACTCGGCGCGCTTCACCGGTTATCACCTCGACGGCGGTTACGCCGAGTACTGTGTCGCCGATGCGCGGTACTGTTTTTCCCTTCCCGATGCTTATACGGATGCCGCAGCCGCGCCGCTGCTCTGCGCCGGACTGATAGGCTACCGCGCGCTCAAGATGGCGGGAGAGGCGCGGCGTCTGGGAATCTATGGCTTCGGCGCGGCTGCGCACATCGTCGCGCAGGTGGCGCGTTTCCGGGGGAGCGAAGTATATGCGTTTACCCGGCCGGGAGACGCGCCGAGCCAGCGCTTCGCGCGCGAGCTTGGAGCGGCCTGGGCGGGAGACTCGACGCAGACACCGCCGAGGCCGCTGGATGCGGCGATCATTTTCGCGCCGGTCGGCGCGCTGGTTCCGCAGGCGCTCGCACACTCCGCGAAAGGCGGGCGGGTGGTGTGCGCCGGAATCCACATGAGCGAAATTCCGTCGTTTCCCTATCATCTGATATGGGGAGAGCGCGCCGTTGTGTCGGTGGCGAATCTCACCCGCCGCGACGCAGACGAGTTCCTGCGGCTCGCGCCGCAGGTGCCGGTGACAACCGAAGTCGAAACGTTGCCGCTCGCGGAAGCGAATACCGCGCTCGCTCGGCTGAAACGCGGCGACGTTCGCGGCGCCCTTGTGCTCATACCCTGAAGTGAACCCGGAAACCTTGAACTGCGGAGGACACGGCGGGCACAGAGAGTTTTCAGGGAACCCTGTCACTGATTTTGCGGGCAGCTAGCCATAATAGGGCTTCTTGGCGTGGTTAGTGCCTTGGCCGTTCACGATTTTCTCTGTGTTCTCTGTGGCAAGAATGAACCTTCCGGTTAGCTTCGTTCCGAGAGCCGGCTGTTCGCCCAGGTCAGCCGATCGATGAGGATGCGCAGAAACGCCTGATTGAACTGCTTCTGGCAGGCGTCGGTGGCTTTCTGCAACGCCGCGGCCTTGATTTCGATGAGCGCCAGAGGCTTGGTGGAGGAGATGGTGGTGATCCGCCGCGCGCGGGTTTCTTCGAAGTAGAGGATTTCGCCGAAGCAATCGCCGGCGCGCAGCGTGTCGAGCAGGTTTCCTGCCTTGGCTACCTGCGCCTCGCCGGAGGCGACAATGTAAAAACTCTCACCGATATCGCCCTCGCGGATCACCGTCTTGCCGGGCTGGACGCGGCGGAAGGACGCAATGCGCACCGTCTCCCAGATCTCGACGTCGCGAAAATCGTGGAAAAAAGGCAGCGTCTTGATGGCGTTGAACTTCTCGGTGTCGGAAATGGACTCCGGCGGTAATTCCAGGTGACGGTAAGTCTGAGTAAGGTCGCGGCTGAAGTCTCCCCAGGTCTGGTAACGATTTCTTACTTCCTTGGTGAGCGCGCGCATCACCACGCGGTCGAGATCGGGCGAGATATCGGTGCGGTGCGTGGAAGGCGGCAGCGGCTCGATGTTGATGATCTGGTAGAGCAGGCTGGCCTTGGTGGCGGCGACGAATGGCAGCTTGCCGGTCAGCAACTGGTACATCATCACGCCCAGCGAGTAGATGTCGGTCTGGTGCGACAGCTCCTTGTCCTGCACCTGCTCGGGAGACATGTACGACGGTGAACCTACGCCCTGCAGGTGAGTGTGCTCGGCTTCGGCCTGCAGTGCCACGCCAAAGTCGCTGATCTTGATGTCGCCCTGGGCGCTGATCAGGATGTTTGCCGGCTTGATGTCGCGGTG
>JAXIOX010000151.1:0-8730 GCA_045403275.1 Burkholderiales bacterium
CACCGCAAAGACGCAAAGGACGCGAAGGAAGGGCAAAAGCAAAAAAACATTCTAGAGTTAGAACTCCTAATTGGCGAACGATCCACCAAAGTAGGAATTAGCGGCAGTGGGTCAGGAAAAGTCACCCCTTTTATTAACCCCAATTTGCTTTCCCTCGTCTTTGCTTTTCCTCCGCGTCCTCCGCGTCCTCCGTGTTGAGCGGTGTTCTTGTTTAAAAAAAGCCACTCGCTATTGCGTAGGCCAGACGGGGCTGGCAAGCGCATCCTTGGGTGGATAGACGGTGATCGGCACGCCCTTCTGCCACTGCACGATCAACAGGCTCGCGTCCGCGCGCCGGCCGCTCTCTTCGAACCTCAGCTTGCCGTTGCCGGGGAAGAAGTTCGCCGCGCCGCCGCTGAGGTTCATCGTACGCAGCGCCTGGGCCACCGCCTTGCGGTCGGCCTTGCCGGCGGCTTCAAGGGCTGCCTTGAAGATCAACATGTCGCCATAGGTGGTCACGAAATGCTGGGTTGGCCACGGCTCGTTGGTCTTGGCCTTCACCTCGGCGACGAAATCCTTCTGCGCGCTGGTGGTCCAGTTGGCGACCACCGCCATGACGCCTTCCAACTGCTCGATATTCATGTTGGTGCGCAGGTCCGGGTCGAGAATCGCGGCGCCATTCGCGATCGTCGGCAGTTTGCCGCGCCCGAGTCCGAACTCGTTCATTTTCTCCAGCAGCAGCTTGGCGTCCGAAATCACCGTGGGCAGCAGGATGAGAATGTCCGGCCGCGCCGAACGCACCTTCTGGATCAGAGGTGTGGCGTTCGCCAGCGGCGGCGTGAAGGTCTCGTCCACCACCAATTTCAATCCGAGCTTGGCGAACTGGTGGTCGCGCATCGGCTTGACGAAAGATACCGACGCGGCGGTATTGTCCATGACAATGCCGATGGTCTGCGGCCGCTTGCCGGAGGCCTTCTCCGCCATCTCCATCAGCGCCGGCAGGGACCCTTCCGCCTGCTGCACGCCAGTGGCGGAAGTCTGGAACACGTACTTGAACCCACGCGACGTGATCAGGTCCGAATACGAGAAGGTGACCACCGGCAACTCGGCACGCTCGGTGACTTCGGTGACCGCCAGCGTGAAGGAGCTGAGATAGGCGCCGGTCGCAACTACCAAGTTGGGCGAATTGGCCACCATGCGCTGTGCTGCATTCTTCGCCCTTTCGACCGAATCTCCCGCGTCGAACACCGAGAGCTTGAATTTCGCTCCGCCCATGGACTTGATGCCGCCCTGCCGGTTGATGGTTTCGATCGCCATGTCGGCGGCCATCTTCATCACCTGACCCTGCCGGGCGTAAGGCCCCGACATCGGCGCGATCAACCCGACCTCCACTTCGTTCGTCTGCGCGATTGCGGCAATCGCGGCGGCCGCCATCGCCGTAGCGAGCAACGCGCGGACCACGTGCTTTCTAAGCGCAGCAATTTTCATGTTGTGCATCTCATCCTCCCCCGGTTCTGTTTGACTGCCAGGAAAATGACTCCGTTACATTCCAAGATACGCCTGCCTGATCCGGTCGTTGCTTTTCAGTTCGTCATGGCTGCCCTCGAGCACCACACGCCCGGCCTCGAGCACGTAGCCGCGCGTGGCGAAGTGCAGAGCCTCCGCGACGCGTTGTTCGACCATCAGCACGGTAAGCCCCGAGCCGGTATGGATGGCGACGATGCGCTCGAAGATTTCATCGGCGACCGCCGGCGCCAACCCCAGCGACGGCTCGTCGAGCATCAGCAGCTTGGGCGACGACGCCAGCCCCCTGGCGATGGCGAGCATCTGCTGCTGACCGCCGGACAATGCCCCGGCCTGAGTCTTTGCGCGTTGCGCCAGCACCGGAAACCAGGTGTAGGCCTTTTCCAGGTTCTCCGCCCAGTTGCGGCGGCCGGCCCCGGTGCCGGCGCCCATCTCGAGGGTCTCGAGCACCGTCAGCGAAGGAAACACCAGCCTGCCCTCGGGAACATGGGCAATGCCCAGGTGCGGGCGCGCGGCGGGCGCAACCGCCAGCAGGTCGTTGCCTTCGAAGCGGATGGCGCCGGACATCGGCGGCACGATACCCGAAATGGTCTTGAAAAGCGTGGTCTTACCGGCGCCGTTGGGCCCGACAATCGCGACGAATTCCCCGGCGCCGACGCTTATGGTGACACCGCTCAGCACCGGCACGGCGCCGTAGCCTGCGCCGAGTGCCTCGATCTCAAGCATTGGCGACCCTCCAGCGCTTTCCCAGGTACGCGTCGATCACCGCGGGGTTTCTGGTGATGTCGGCGGGCTGTCCCTCGGCCAGCACGGCGCCGTCGTCGAGCACGACGAAGCGGTCCACCAGGCGCACCATCGCCTGCATGGTGTGCTCGATGATGACGATGGTGACGCCGCGCGCGGCGAGCTTGCGCACCAGCGCAATCACTTCCTCGACCTCATTGCCGCCCAGTCCCGCCAGCGTTTCGTCGAGCAGCAGCACCTTCGGTTTGCCGGCGAGCGCGCGGGCGAGTTCCAGCAGGCGCAACTGCTTGTTCGACAGGCTGCCGGCGAGAAGCTGCGCGTCGCGCTCCAGCCCGACCTGGGCAAGTGCGGCTTCGGCATTGGTGCGCGCCTCCCGGTCCGACGCCGCGTGCACATACGCGCCGACGACGACGTTCTCCAGCACGGTCATGCGCCGGAACGGCCTGACTACCTGAAATGTGCGGCCGACTCCGGCGGCGCAGATTTCGTACGGCCGTGCGCCGACGATGTCCCTGCCTTGCAGCAGGATCTGCCCCTGGTCGGGGCGGATGAAACCGTTCAACAGATTGAAGAACGTGGTCTTGCCCGCGCCGTTCGGGCCGATGATGCCGAGGATCTCTCCGCTCACGACCTTCATGGTGACGTCGCGCACTGCTTGAAGGCCGCCGAACGCTTTCGATACATTGCGCACCTCGAATACGACCGCGCCGTCACCACTTTTTTTGCGAAAGGGCAGTTCCGCGACGACTGCCGATGGCGGGCCCGCAGACTGCGTTTGCGTGACGCGCTTCCCCGTACGCCGGCGCAGCATCAGGTCCTTCACCTTCCAGAACACGCCCTCGGGCGCAAGCAGGATGACCGCGACGATCGCGATCCCGTAGACCACGCCCTGGATGCCGGGTATGACGTTGCCCAGTTTCGCATGCAGCAGCTCGCTCAGCGGCACCAGGATCACTGCGCCGATCACCGGCCCCCACAGCGTGCCCACGCCGCCGAACATGGCAACGATCAGCGCCTGCGCCGATACCAGCATGCCGAACACGGCGGGCGGCGTCACCACCAGCAGCACCACCGCGTAGAAGCCGCCGATCGTGCCGGCCATCGCGCCGCTCAGCGTGATCGCCTTGAGTTTCCACGCCAGCGTCCTGATCCCGGCGGCCTCGGCTGCCGCCTCGTCCTGCTTGATCGCGAGCAGCGACATGCCGAAGCGCGAACGCTCGATTAGGCCGGTCAGCACCATCGCGCCGAGCATCAGTAGCAGCGCCAGCCACGCGTAGATGCGGTGGTCCTCGAACTGCATGTACGCGAGCGGCGCCTCGCGCTGCATAGGCAGCGTCAACTCCTGGTAGCCCAGCCACTCGAATACGTACAGCAGCGCCAGCGGATAGGCGAGCATCGCCAGCGCGAAGTAATGGCCGCGCAGGCGGAAAGTCGGGAAGCCGACCACCAGCCCGGCCAGCGCGCCCACCACCCCCGCCAGCGGAATCCCCAGCCAGGGCGACAGTCCCCAGTGGATCTGCGCCAGTGCGAGGGAGTACGCACCGAGGCCGAAGAACGCCGCATGGCCGAACGACACGAAGCCGCTGTAGCCGCTCAAGACGTTCCACGCCAGCCCCATCACTGCCCACACGGGCACCAGCGTCATGATCAACTGGTAGTAGGAGTTCTGCGCAAAGGCCGTCGGCACGGCAAAGACGATGCCGAATGCCGCGATCAGCAGCGCTTGGCGACGCAGGTTCGTCCCGGGCATTTTCAGGTCCGTCCCCTTCATGTCCTGCGCGCCGCCCTGCCGAACAGGCCTTGCGGCCGCAGCAGCACGATGACCAGGAACACCACGAAAATCGCGGTGTTCTGCAACTGGTTGGGCAAGAAAAGCGTCGACAGCTGCTGGACCAGGCCGATCGTCAGCCCGCCGAAAAAGGCGCCCGACACGCTGCCCAGTCCCCCGAGCACGACGCCGGCGTACATGACAATCACATACTCGAGACCGACGTATGGCTGGAACGGACCGCCGGAGGCGAGCAGCCCGCCGCCGATCGCGGTCATGGCCACGCCGAAGCCGAAAGCGAGGCGGTGCGCCCGATCGACGTCGATGCCCACGTAGATCGCGGCCTCGGCATTGTCGGCGGCCGCGCGCAGCGACTTGCCGAGCCGCGACCTGCCCATGAACAGCACGAATCCGAGCACCGCCACCACCGCGATCGCCGCGGCGACGGTCTGCCCCTGGTTCACGAATATGGTGGCGTCGCCGTAAAGCGGACCCAGCGCCCACGCGCTCGATGAAAGCGGCGTGGCAATCGAGACCGGCGTCGAGCCGAACACGTACAGCCCGCCGTTCTGCAGGATCAACGCCACGCCGAGGGTGAGAATCAACTGGGCGTAGTGACCTTCGGACTCGAGCGCGCTGCCGCGGATGCCGGTCACCCGGCTCACCAGCAGCTTGTGCACGATGACGCCGGCGACGAAGATCACCGGCCCGGCGAGCAGCGCCGCGATGTAGGGATCCATCGCCGTGCCGAACACCGCGTGCGCGCCGAACAGGCCGAACGCGTAATAGGCGACATACATGCCGAGCATCATGAAGTCGCCCTGCGCGAAGTTGATGACGCGCATGACGCCGAAGATCACGCTTAAGCCCACGCACATCAGGCCGTAGATGGCCCCTGTCAGCAGGCCGGCGGTGAGGGCCTGGAGGAAATTTTCCAGCAACTGCGCCGCATTCATCTCAGACCAACCCTATTTCTTCCTCAGATAGGACGGAACAGATCAAAAGCGTTGACGCAAAGGACGCAAAGTGGAAAAGAGAGAACGCAAAGAAAGAGATGGGCGGTAAAAACTTTTTTAAGTGACGGGCGCGCGCAGAAGCGCGCCGAGTTGCCCGAAGTCGTTGCTGAGTTCCATGCCGTCAATGAAGGACTCGATCGCGCGCGCACGCGCCGCGCCGAGCACGCTTTCGGCCGCGGCACGGAATCTCGCACGAACGTCCGTGGCGCTCGCGTTAACGACGTCTTCCAGACGGATGCGATGCGTCGCACCGCCGGTTTCGCACACTTCCACTTCGCCGCCCTGCTTTCCGGGATACGCTTTGGTCATGGCGTCGTCTATCTCCAGCTTCATGACGCCGATCAGCCGCTGCAAAACCGGGTCCCGCAGCCGCGTGAAGTTCTGCTCGGAGACGCTGCCTTCGATAAGCGCTGCAGCGACGTTGTACTGGATGCTCATCTTCGCCTGCAGGACATGCGCGAACGGTCCGGTGTAGTCGCAGCCCGGATAGAGCGCGCCGGCGCGCGGCACCCGCACCGTGATGGCGGCGATGCGCTCCGGCGCGGATTTGTGTTCGCGGACAATCGCGAGCGCCGCCTGGCTGGCGGTCTGCGCAAAATTACACGCGGGCACGGGCTTGTGATAGACGGACAGGATTTCCGGCTGGCCGCGGAACAACGCCACCTTCGCAGCGGCTGCGCGCTTGCCCAGGGCAGCGAACAGCCCGGCTTCGCCATCGAGCGCGGATGGCGACGCGAACGCGCCCAGTTCGGCCAGGCGCGCAGCGGTCACGGCGTCGCGCGCGGCGTAGCCGGCATGGAAGAACATTTCGCTTCCGCCGGTATGCGCCCACTGGTTGAATCCGACCGTGGTGTTGGCGGCGAGCGCGATCGCGCTGGTTACCGCGTCGGTACTCAACCCCAGCAGACGCGCTCCAGCGGCAGCGGCGGCGACCGGCCCGGTAATTCCGGTGGGACGGTGGATGCGCGCCACTTCGGCATCCATGACCGCGCGGCCGATCTGCCCGCCGACTTCGTAGCCGACCACCGCGGCAGCGATGAAGTTGCGTCCACGAACATGGAGATATTCGGAAAGCGCCAGCAGCGTGGGCAGCACCACGATGCCGAGGTGGCTGATGCTGCCGGAGTGCATGTCTTCGCGCACCAGCCCATGGCCCATCACCGCGTTCGCGAACGCCGCATCGGCGTGGGACGCGGCGTGCGGCGACCCGATCACCGTCGCAGCACCACCCGTTCCTTCCGCCAGCGCGACCGCCTGCCGGCTCCACGGCAGATCGCGCGACTCGAAAGCGCAGCCGATGAGGTCGAACAGGCAGAGTTTCACCTTGTCGCTCACTTCGGCCGGCAGATCGTTCAGCGACATCGTGACGACCGAGTGCGCGACGCGCACCGCGAGCGGCTCGCCGGTCCGGGTCGCCGCACTCTCTTTCATAGGATGTACCGTTGCCATTGCATTCTCCCCTTCACTTGCTGCGCACTTCGACGCCGGCCCACGACTCGACCACCCGGCACATCGAGGTGAAATCCGAATCCGCGCCGTACATCGCGTTGGTCACCGCCAGCATCTGCCGCACCGCGGCGCCGACCACCATCGGCACGCCGAGCGATTCGGCCTCGTCGACGCATAATCGCACGTCCTTGTACGACAGCCCGGTGGCAAAACCGAAATCGAAGGTGCCCGGCAGGATGGCGCGCGGGAACTTGTCCTGCGTCGCGCTGTTGCGGCCGGTGCCGGCATTGAGGATGTCGAGCATCATCTTCGGATCCAGCCCGGCTTTCACTCCCATCACCATCACTTCGGAAGATACCGCTATAGCGGCCGCGGCCAAAAGATTATTGGCGAGCTTCATGGTCTGCGCCTGTCCGGCGACCTCGCCGAGGTGGAAAGGCTTGCCGAAGGTCTTGAGCACCGGTTCCAGTTCCGCGTACACGTTTTTCGGACACGACACCATGACCGCGAGCGTGCCTTCGCGCGCGCCTTTGAGGCCGCCGCTGACCGGCGCGTCCACGTAGGTGACCTTGCGCTCGGCGAGCGCCCTGGCGACGATGCTCGCGGTGCGCGGGCCGATGGTGGAGAAATCGGCGACGCGCTTGACGCGCGTTCCCTCGATCACGCCGCCGCGACCCAGCGCCACGTTCTGCACGATCTCGGGATTGGGGAGGCTGAGGAAGACGGTCTGCGCGATGCTGGCCACTTCGGCCGCCGAACCGGCCCTTTGCGCGCCGGCCTTCTCCAGCGCCGCAACGGCCGTCTCATCGGTATCGAACACGCACACGCGGTGGCCGGCGTTGAGCAGCCGGGTGGACATGAGCGACCCCATTTTCCCGATGCCGACGAATCCGAATGTTTCGTGTTCCATTGCCAGCCTCCCCCGTCTATTCGTTTTGCGTGCGGAGGCGGCGGCGCCTTCGTGAACGCCCGGTCAGCCGTCCGCTCCGATCCAGAGGCGACATAGTATCGGGGACGCGCTGATCCGGCATCCCCGAAAGCGGCGAATCACGGGTGAATGGATGCAAATACCGGGCGTTGCAGCGCACCATCCACCGCCGATCCTTTGCGAAAAAATCCAGGGACTCGACGCAAAGGCGCAAAGAAAAGCGAAAGGGATATGTGAAACCACATCATCAACCGATGAAACAACGACTGCGCTTCCACAGGATCGAATAGCGATCGATCTGGTCTTCTGTTAACCCTTTGTTTCTTTTTTGGCCTTCTTTGCGCCTTTGCGTCTTTGCGTCAAGGTTTTTCTATGGAAAAACGGACCGCGGAGTTGGATCTATTGCCTTACATCCCGCCAAGGGCTAGCTGCCCTTTACTCGTCCCTCGGCCCTCGTTCCTCGTACCTGAATTCTTCGCCTCGTGGGCGAGCAGCATGCGCTTGCGCTCGAGGCCGCCGGCATAACCGGTCAGCGAGTTGTCGGCACCGATGACGCGATGGCAGGGAACGATGATGGAAATCGGGTTGCGCGCGTTTGAGTGGCCGACCGCGCGCGATGCCTGCGCCTGACCGATGCGGCGCGCCAGTTCCGCGTATGAGATGGTCTCGCCGTAGGGGATGCCGCGCAGTTGCTGCCACACGCGCAACTGGAATTCGGTACCTTGCGGCGCCAGCGGCAAATCGAATTCGGTCAGCCGGCCTTCGAAGTAGGCGCGCAGTTGCGCTTTCACTTCCGCGAATGGCGCGGCGGCTTCGTCGCGGATCCAGTCCGGACGCATCGCGGGACGATGCTTGTCACTGTCGGTGTGCAGGCCGGTGAGCGACTGTCCGTCGGACATCAGCATCAGCGGACCGAGCGGGCTTTCGAATGTCGTATAAAAAGTAGTCATGTCAGTGTTCTCCATAGGTGCATTGCAGCGTAGCCGCGCCAGGGCCGCCAAGCCTCGGCGCGGGCCAGAATCTTGCGCTCGTCGTCGGTACCGAGCGCCTTGCGGATGCCGAGGTCGGTGGCTGGAAACGCATCCGGCCAGGAAAAAGCGCGCATCGCCAGGTACTGCGCAGTCCATTCGCCGATTCCTGGAATCTCCTTGATGCGCGACAGCGCCGCCCCGACGTCGGCGCCGGGGTCGAGCAGGTTCGCATTTGCAACCATCGCCCTGGCGACGTTGGTGAGCGTGCGCGCCCGCGCCGAGGTCACGCCGATTTTCGTAAGCGCGGCGGGCGTGGCGCAGGCGACCCGCTGCGCGGTGGGCATGAGCAGC
>JAXIOX010000119.1:0-10292 GCA_045403275.1 Burkholderiales bacterium
TTACCAGCACGATGCCGTGAGGACGCGACGTGACCTGGCTCCAGCGCTCGCGATCCTCGTCGGAGAAGCCCAGGTCCTTGAAGCTCTTCACCAGTACGTCCGGGTTGAAGATCCGCATGACCAGCTTCTCGCCAAAAGCGGTGGGCATCGTGGACAGGCGCAGCTCGAGCTCTTCGCCATCCGCCGTGCGCGTCTTGATGCGGCCGTCCTGTGGCCGGCGCTTTTCCACCACATCCATCCGCCCGATGATCTTGATGCGGCTGGTCATCGCCGCGACGATCGGCGTGGGGATCTGATACACCTGATGAAGTACACCGTCGATGCGAAAACGAACGTTGGCCAGATCGCGGCGCGGCTCGACGTGGATATCGCTGGCGCGTTGATCAAAGGCATACTGCAGCAGCCAGTCGACCAGGCGCACGATATGCTGATCATTGGCATCGAGCTTGCCGCTCGTGCCCAGCTGTACCAGCTGCTCGAAATTGGTGATGTCCGAGAGCGATGTGCCATGCTGCTGGCTTGCGCCTTTTACCGACCGCGCAAGGTTGTAGAATTCGACGAGGTAGTTGTTGATGTCGACCGGATTGGCCAGCACACGCCTGATCTCCAGCCGCAGGATGCGCCCGAGCTCGGTTTCCCATTCGTGTACATACGGCTCGCAGGTGGCGATGACCGCTTCGGTCGAAGTGACGCCCACCGGAAGGATGCGGAAGCGGCTGGCATAGGCATTCGACATTACCTTCGTGACCGCGGCGAAGTCGATCTTGAACGGATCGATGTGCAGGTAGGGCAGCCCCACCTTGTCGGCCAGCCACTCGGTGAGCACTTCCAGATTCAGCAGTTTCTTGGGGTTGCGCGGGTCTTTCCACTTCTGGTCGGCGAGGATCACCAGCGGGTGAACGTCGCCCCCGCGGAAGTTGCGACGCAGCGCCAGCAGTTTGTCGGCCATGTCCTGCGTCACCAGTTTGTCGGCGACCAGTTGGGCAAGCAATTGTTCAAGAGACAGCCTCTTGTCGGTCTGTTGCCGGGGCTGGTCGTCCTTGTGCAGGGTCGAGATCGGCCTCATGCCGTTTTCCTTCGAAGTGGACGTGGGCAGTTGGGGGGCGGCAATGTTGCCTCCACGGGCGAGGTTATCGCGCTTGCGTTGCACTATAAACCGCCTGTCTGTGGCCTCCAATACAGGCCGGACCGCCGAACCGAAGTGCCGCCCGGGGGAGTGAGTCCGCAAATGCAGCCGTACCTCCATGGTGCCCCTTTTTCCCCAGATGCACCACACTGGTTCCAAAAAGGCCTTGTCGGCGCGTGATCGCGGCTTTAAAGTCTTTATCGTACAGACAGTTGATCTGTGGGAATGAGGGTTGCTCGAAGTAGTCCGATTTAACCTAAAAGAAAACGGGAGGAAAGCATGGAAGCCCTGAAAATCAGCAGTGACGCGCTGTTCATTCTTCTTGGCGCCGTGTTGGTGCTGGCGATGCACGCCGGGTTCGCGTTTCTGGAAGTCGGTACCGTGCGCAAGAAAAACCAGGTGAATGCGCTGGTGAAGATCCTGTCGGATTTCTCCGTATCCACGGTGGCGTATTTCTTCATCGGCTATTCACTCGCCTACGGCGTTGACTTTTTCGCTGCGGCGGACCAGCTCGCGGCCGACAGCGGGTATAAACTGGTCAAGTTCTTTTTCCTGCTGACTTTCGCCGCCGCCGTCCCGGCAATCGTGTCCGGGGGCATCGCCGAACGCGCCAAGTTCAACTCGCAACTGGCGGCGACTTTTCTCCTGGTCGGGTTCATCTATCCCTTCTTCGAAGGCATCTCCTGGAACGGCAACTACGGCGTGCAGGCGTGGCTGGAGGCCACTTTCGGCGCGCAATTTCATGACTTTGCCGGTTCGATCGTGGTGCATGCCGTAGGCGGCTGGGTCGGACTGGTCGCGGTCGTGCTGCTCGGCGCCCGCCGCGGCCGCTACAGCCGCGAAGGCGGCATCTCCGCGCATCCGCCATCGAGCATCCCGTTTCTCGCACTCGGTGCCTGGGTGCTCTCGGTGGGCTGGTTCGGATTCAACGTCATGTCGGCACAGACCATCGACAAGATCAGCGGCCTCGTTGCGGTGAATTCGCTGATGGCGATGGCCGGCGGCACCATCGGCGCGCTGTTTGCCGGACGCAACGACCCGGGCTTCGTTCACAACGGCCCGCTTGCCGGACTGGTGGCGATTTGCGCCGGCTCGGATCTGATGCATCCGATCGGGGCGCTGGCGACCGGTGCGGTGGCCGGCGTGCTGTTCGTGGTCATGTTCACCGTGACGCAGAACCGCTGGAAGATCGACGACGTGCTGGGCGTCTGGCCGCTGCACGGCCTGTGCGGCGCCTGGGGCGGCATCGCAGCCGGCATCTTCGGGCTGCACGCATTGGGCGGATTGGGCGGCGTGAGCTTCATGTCGCAGTTAATCGGCAGCCTGCTGGGAATCGGCGTGGCGGTGGCCGGGGCGTTGATTGTCTATGGCGGCCTCAAGGCCGCAATGGGTATCCGTCTCGACGCGGAGGAAGAGTTCATCGGATCCGACTTGAGCATCCACAAGATCTCATCGACCCCGGACCGCGAAGTGAGTTGGTAAGCGGGACTGCTCGCCGGCGGTTGCCGGAAAAAGGGCAGCGCGGAGGCGCTGCCCTTTTTTGTCTTGCGATCGCACGCACGGACGAAAGACCGGTCGAATGGCGGAGGTTTCCGTCATAATGACGCCACTTTTTCTCTCTGGTCAATGCACTTGAGCGGACCGGATATTTCCAGGCTGAAGATCGATCGTGGCGCAGCGGGGGCTGTCGCGATGCGCCCGCGCGGGCGGCTGCGGCGGCTGATCGTCCCGGCGCTGGTCGTGGCTGCGGCTGCGATCGTGTCGCTGTTCGCTTACGACCGGCTGCTGCGCGCCCCGGTCGCGGTCGAAACGGTGTCGGTAACGATGTCGTACCCCTCGCAGGCGTACACCGAACTGAATGCGACCGGCTATGTGGTCGCGCAGCGCAAGGCCGCAGTGGCATCGAAAGCAACCGGCCGTCTGGTGTGGCTGGGCGTTGAGGAAGGCAGTCGCGTGAAGAAAGACGAGATCATCGCGCGGCTGGAGAATCTCGACGTCAAGGCCGCGCGCGAACAAGCCTTGGCGAACCTTCAGCTTGCCAAGGCCAATCTCGAGCAAGGCCTCGCCGAACTCAGGGACGCGGAAACCGCGCTGAAACGCTCGGAGGAACTGCTTGCGCAAGGCTTCGTTTCGAGGGCATCGCACGATATCGCGGTGGCGCGCCACGACAAGGCCAGGGCCAACATCGCCAGCCTGCAGGCGGGGATCGCCGCTGCACAGGCCAACCTGCGCGGTACCGATGTTGCCGTGGATCAGACCCTGATTCGCGCGCCGTTCGACGGTGTGGTGCTCACCAAGGCCGCCAATGTCGGCGACGTGGTTACGCCTTTCTCCTCAGCTCTAGACGCGAAAGGGGCGGTGGTGACGATGGCCGACATGAGCACGCTGGAAGTGGAAGCCGACGTGTCGGAGTCGAACCTGTCCCGGGTGCGAATCGGCCAGCCGGTCGAGATTCAACTCGATGCACTTCCCGACGTCCGGTTCCGCGGCGCGGTCGCCCGCACGGTACCGACGGTGGACCGCTCCAAGGCCACGGTCATGACCAAGATCCGCTTTCTCGAAACGGATGCACGGATTCTTCCGGAAATGAGTGCAAAGGTCGCATTCCTGTCGCAGGAAATCAGCGATGCCGAGCGCGCGCCACGGGCGGCGCTGAACGCGGCTGCGCTGACGACCCGTGCGGACCGCAATGTGGTATTCGTGGTCAGGGGCGACAAGGTTGCCGAAGTGCCGGTCGAAACCGGTACGAAGATGGGCGAACTGGTCGAAATCAGGAGCGGGCTCCAACCTGGGGAAAAGGTGGTGCTGCGTCCGGGCGCGAAACTGCACAACGGCGCGGCGGTGAAGCCCCTCGGCAAGTGAATGGCGGAAACAATCGTCAAGATCCGCCATCTCGCCAAGTCCTACCGGCGCGGCGGCCAGATTGTTCCGGTGCTCATCGACCTCAGTTTCGACATCGCCGAAGGCGAGTTCGTGGCGCTGATGGGCCCGTCCGGTTCGGGCAAAAGTACCTTGCTGAATCTGATTGCGGGGATCGACAAGCCCGACCGCGGCGAGCTGCGGGTCGCCGGGCTCGAAATCTCCATGCTTTCGGAAGCGGATCTCGCTGATTGGCGGGCCTCGCACATCGGTTTCATCTTCCAGTTTTACAACCTTATGCCGGTCCTGACGGCGTTCGAGAACATCGAGCTGCCGCTGCTGTTGACCCACCTGTCGCGCCGCCAGAGGCGTGAGCGCGTCGAACTCGCCCTGGACATGGTCGGACTCACAGACCGGATGGATCACTATCCCTACGAACTCTCCGGGGGCCAGCAGCAGCGCGTCGCCATCGCGCGCGCGATCATCAGCGACCCGTTGCTGATCGTTGCCGACGAACCGACCGGGGATCTGGATCGCGTCTCCGCTGCCGATATTCTCAACCTGCTCGACCGCCTGAACCGCGAGCTGGGCAAGACCGTCGTCATGGTCACGCACGACCAGCGCGCCGCCGAACACGCGCGCGTGGTGCGGCATCTCGACAAGGGCGAACTCACGAATGGCGAATCCACTCCAAAGACCCTATAACCGCCAAAGCGCATTAAATCCTCACCGCAAAGACGCAAAGACGCAAAGGAAACGCAAAGAAGAACTTGACTGGGCAAAAATCTGATCGGCGAAGAAGTGGACATGAACCGTTCGGGCCAATCATCAGCAAGAAGTCCAGCCGCTATGTTCTTTCCCCCATTCGGTTTTTTTGATTTACTTTGCGTTCCCTTTGCGTCTTTGCGCCTTTGCGGTGAAGGTCTAGAAAGATAGCGGTGAGGGTCTTGACAGATGTACTTCGCAAAGCTGGTACTGAGAAACGCGCTGCGGCATAAGCTGCGCACCGGGCTGACCGTGCTGGGCATTTTCGTCGCCATACTGGCATTCGGTCTGTTGCGCACGGTCGTGGAGGCGTGGTTCGCCGGCGCCGAGGGCGCGTCGAATACGCGGCTCATCACCCGTAATTCGATTTCGCTGGTCTTTTCGTTGCCGATCGCCTACCAGGACAGAATCCGCCAGATCGGCGGCGTGGCCCACGTCAGCCACGCCAACTGGTTCGGCGGCATCTACGTTTCGGAAAAGAACTTTTTTCCGCAGTTCGCAGTGGATGCAAAGTCATATCTTGAGCTCTACCCGGAGTATCGGGTGCCGCCGGAGCAGCTGAAGGCGTTCCTGCTCGACCGCAAGGGGTGCACCGTAGGGCGGAAGCTCGCGGACATCTACGGTTTCAAAGTCGGCGACGTGGTGCAATTGCGCGGAACGATCTTCCCCGGCACCTGGGAGTTCACGGTGAGGGCGATCTACGACGGGGCGGAAGCGACAACCGACACTTCGCAATTTTTCTTTCACTGGGACTATCTCAACGAAACGCTGAAGCAGACGGTGCCGCGCCGCGCCAACATGGTCGGCGTCTACGTCGTGGGCATCGACCAGTCCGAACGGGCCGCCGAAATCGCCGCGGAGATCGACCGGACTTTCAGGAATTCGCTGGCCGAAACCCTGACCGAGACCGAGAAGGCCTTCCAGCTCGGGTTCGTGGCCATGACCGAGGCCATTGTGATCGCCATACAGATCGTGTCGTTCCTGGTGATCTTCATCATCATGGCCGTCATGGCGAATACCATGGCCATGACGGCGCGCGAACGCATGGCGGAGTACGCGACCATGAAGGCAATTGGCTTCGGTCCGGTACGGGTGGTGAGCCTGATCTTCGGCGAGTCGCTGGCCATCGCGCTTGCGGGCACGGCTGCAGGCGTATTTGCCACCTTCCCCGTCGCGGAATGGTTCGCCGCGAAAATGGGTACGCTGTTCCCGGTGTTCAACGTTTCGCAGCAGACAGTGGTGATGCAGGTGGTGGCCGCGGTAACGGTCGGTGCCGTCGCGGCACTGCTGCCGAGCTACCGTGCCGCCAGCGTGCGCATCGTCGATGGCCTTCGCAATATCGGTTGATCTACAGCTAACCGCCTACACCTTCACCGCAAAGACGCAAACATTAATTCTTCACCGCAAAGACGCAAAGGCGCAAAGGAAACGCAAAGGAAAGCAAAAACACTTGTGGTTAAAAAGCAAAGAGGTGGATAGTCGTGCCACCGCGATATATTGGCTGGGTGCGGCAAATCGGAACCCCTCGCTTTTTGACACGCTCCTTTTGGTTTTCTCTGCTTTTCCTTTGCGCCTTTGCGTCTTTGCGGTGAAGACCTAAATATGGCGATACCGCTTTCGTACACGGCAAAGAACCTGATGGCGCGCAAGCTGACGACCGCGCTCACCGCCGGCGGCATGGCGCTGGTTGTTTTTGTATTCGCCACCGTATTGATGCTGCAGGAAGGACTGAGGAAGACGCTGGTCCAGACCGGCTTATGGGAAAACGTGGTGGTGACCCGGCGCTCCTCGGGCACCGAGGTGCAAAGCGGCGTGGATCGGGCGCAGGCGGGAGTGGTGGAGAGTCAGCCCGAGGTCGCTTACGGCGCGGACGGATTGCCGCTGGTGTCCAAGGAAACCGTGGTACTGGTCACGCTGGCGAAGCGCGATTCCGACAAGCCCGCCAACGTGATCATTCGCGGCATCGGACCTAAAGGGCAGGCGTTGCGGCCCCAGGTTCGCGTAATCGAAGGCAGGATGTTCAGGCCAGGATCGTCGGAGATCATTGCCGGGCGCAGCATTGCGGAGCGGTTCCAAGGGGCGCGCGAGGGCGAGCAATTGCGATTCGCGATGCGTGACTGGAGGGTGGTCGGCGTATTCGATGCCGGGAGGAGCGGTTTCGATTCGGAGATCTGGGGCGACTCCGACCAGTTGATGCAGGCGTTTCGCCGGCCGGTTTTCTCCTCGGTGATCGTGCGTCTCCAGGATGCGGGCCGCTTCGAAGCGCTGAAAGTGCGGCTGGAATCGGACCCGCGGCTTACGGTCGAGGCCAAGCGGGAGACGGTGTTTTACGCCGAGCAGTCACAGATGCTTGCCAATTTCATCGGCTATCTCGGGCTCACGCTGTCGGTGATTTTTTCGATCGGGGCGACCATCGGCGCCATGATCACGATGTACGCGTCGGTCGCAAACCGCACGGCCGAGATCGGTACGTTGCGCGCACTGGGTTTCCGCAGCCGCAGCGTTCTTGCGGTGTTTCTGCTGGAAGCGTTGCTGCTCGGCCTGGCCGGCGGAGCGGCGGGACTGGTGCTCGCATCGTTCATGCAGTTGCTCACCATTTCGACCATGAATTGGCAGTCCTTTGCCGAACTTGCGTTCACCTTTACACTCAATGCCGGGATCGTCGCAAAGTCACTGGCATTCGCGCTGGTGATGGGACTGCTTGGCGGTTTCCTGCCCGCGCTGCGGGCGGCACGACTGAACATCATCGACGCGCTTAGGGCGGCGTGAGGCCAAGAATCGGTGATTAGGTGATTAAGTAATTAGGCGATTGAAATCAGTCACTCAATCACTCAATCACTCAATCACTCCCACCCCTTCATCCTTCCGCCTTCATCCTTCCGCCTTGCTTTTCGCCATCGGCTCGATCGTTCCCATGTGGAAATGGAACTCCCCGGCCCGGCGATCGCTGAAATAGTGCTGCAGAGTGCGCCGCACCGTGGCGAAAGCGAGTTTGTCCCAGGGGATTTCGCTTTCACCGAACAACCGCGCTTCCAGCGTTTCTGCTCCGGCGTGGAAATCGAGGTTGAGAAGCCGGGCACGGAACAGCATGTACACCTGATTGATGTGGGGGATGTTGAACAGCGCGTACAAACCCAGAATATCCACGCGTGCATTGGCCTCTTCGAGGGTTTCGCGCTGCGCGCCTTGCGCGGTGGTTTCCCCGTTCTCCATGAAGCCCGCCGGGACCGTCCACAATCCGTTGCGCGGTTCGATGGCGCGGCGACACAGCAGAATGCCATCTTCCCATTCGGGGATGCAGCCAACCACGATCTTCGGGTTTTCGTAATGGATGGTTCCGCAACTGGTGCAAACGAAGCGGGGGAGGCTATCGCCTGGAGGCACGAGGCGCTCTACGCGAGCACCGCAGTTGCTGCAGAATTTCATCGTTTCGGAAGATCAATGCGCCTGCCCGCATTATAGGGGCTCGCACGGCGGCGCCGTAACAGGCGCGGGCCGGGAATTGCTAGAATGGCCGGACTGCCGGAATTCGGGTTCCGACGGTGTGGAGGGACCAATGAATAAAATGTGGCTGGCGGCGACTGTTCTGGCGGCGACTACCTGGGTTGGCGCCGCGCTCGCAGATCAATTGGCTTCGTTGCAGGGCACATGGAAAGGCCCGTGGTACATCGGCATGACCAGCGGTCTGGCGACGATGGAGATCGCGGCGGATGGGTCCGGCACGATCGCGTTCACCAATCTCGAGAACTTCGGCGAAGAGCCGGTCGCGCTGACCAAGACTTCGTTCGACGGCAGGACATTCAGGTTTGCGGCTTCCGGAACGGGCGGCGTTGCATTGTCGGTCGGCATGCAACTTGGATCGGGCGGCAAACAACTGCGCGGCAACGGCAAGTACGGAGGCTTCGGGACGCGCCTGGAATTGCGGCGCGCGGACTGATCAGGCGTTAAAAAGGGCGGTGCAGACCGCCCTTGGTATTTCCTTCGAGTCGCTCGCAGTTAGTGTCCTGTTCCGCTAATTCGCGGCTGAAAACCCGACGAGAATCGGCGCCACGCTGTGTTACGAGTCCTCGCCGTGGAGCCCGCCACTGTCAAGGACTCGCGCCTTGCCTGACGCCGATTTCGCGGGTTTTCCGATCGATGATGGATGGCTGTCAAATAGATTATGGGACTGGCTTCCAAGGTTTGCGAGTTATCCCACGAATCAGCGGAACAGGACACTAGCGGCGCAGTCAGTTCGCCGGTAAGGTCTTGATGTATTCGGCGAGCGCCTGAACCTCCTTCTCGCTGAGCTGGTTCCTGAATCCGGGCATCGGCGATTTTCCTTCGACGATCTGCTTCGTGAGTTGTTCGATCGACTTCGGGGTGCCGGCGAGCTTCGGGCCGTCGGCCTGTACCATTCCGTAACCCTGATGACACCAGCTGCATTTCGTCGCGAACAGCTTCTTGACATTCAATTGGTACTTCTCACTGACCACAGCCGCCGCTGCGTCGACCGGATCATTCGCCGCGGCGGGCGCCGCAAAAAATGCCACGATGACCGCGAGGGTGGAAAGAAATTCTGTGCTGGGTATGACTCTCACCTGAATCTCTCTGTTGCAAGTTCGAAAAATTAAATGGGCGAGGGATTGCTCCCCCGCCCGCAATGAACGACTGGATATTATTGTTGGTTTACAGGCTGAACACGATCAGCTGACCGGCGTCGGTCGGCATCTCGGTGAACGGATGGCCAAACAGCGGGCCGTAGTTGCCCGACACGTGGCTGCCCCAGCCGGCGACAACGGCAATGTACTGCTTGCCCTTGGCCGTGTAGGAAATCACGCCGCCGTGGTGACCGATGCCGTTATTATGCGTCCACAGTTCCTTGCCGGTGCGGGCATCGAGAGCATGGAAGGTCCCATCGGCGCCGGGCACGAACACCAGGTTGCCCTTGGTGGACAGCAGCGATGCCAACGGCGGGTACTTGAACTCGACGCGCCACTTGATCTTGCCGGACAGCGGATCGCGGCCGGTGACATGGCCGTAAGCCTGCTTGCCTTGCGGGTGCGTAGCGGTCCATGAAGCGCCGAAGTACGCTTGACCGGAGAAGTCGGCCGGCTTGTCAGCCTTCACGACTTCGATGTCGAAGCACCACTCCTGACCGATCTTGTACAACAGGCCGGTACCGGGGTTGTAGGAGCCGGTGTTCCAGCTGATCGCACCGTCGATGGCCGGGCACACGTTGGTGTGCTTGCCTTCGGGGAGCTCGCGACGACCGATCAGTTGGCCGCTTTTCGGATCGACGCCCTTGATGTAGTTGTAGGTCTCACCGAACATGTAGGCGTTTTCCACCGTCAGCTGTTTGCCACCGCCAACCTGGTCGGCGTTGTAAACGAAGATTATGCCGCCCTTGTTAGGATGCAGCATGTAACGCTTGCCGCCCTTCTCGAAGGTCATGAACTCGCCCGGCGCGCTGTCAAAGTCCCAGGCGTCGTGCGGCATTTCCTGGAAGTACGACTTCAGCTCGCCAGAGTCGGCATCGAGAACGACGACCGAGGAGCTGTAC
>JAXIOX010000135.1:0-5415 GCA_045403275.1 Burkholderiales bacterium
AGCCGCTTCCGGCGCTGGCTAGCCAGGAGAAGAGTCAACTGGCCGAATTCCGCGGGCCGATCGGCACAGGATCGGCAATGATGCCGCCGCGTTGAGTGTCCGCTTGTGTGGGTAACCATCCCTCGGCAACACCGCACCAACCAACCCTTGCCGTAACGGCTTCCTGGACCGGCGTGATTGCCTGTTAAAGGTGCGACAAACGCAGTTGCCATGACCGACCAAGCGCCAGACTATTCCAAACTGCTCGAATGCCTCGCGGATCGGCTGCCGGCATTCCGGCTGGCATTGCTCGAGCATGGCAAGGCCGAACTCGAGCGAGTGGTACTGGCGGCAGACGAGGTGCTCCTGCGCAAGGGTGAAAAGGCGAATGCGCTGTACGTGGTCGTCGCCGGATTGCTGCGCGCCACGACTATCCAGGACGGCGGCGGCGAACTGACCCTTTCGGAATTCGGGCCCGGCGAGATGGCCGGCGAGATGGCGATCCTGGCAGGCGGCGGCGTTTACAGTGCGACGGTCTCCGCGGCTGAAAACGCCGTGCTCGTCCGGGTGCCGCGCGAGGCCTTTGAACGGATCGCAAAGTCGGCGCCAAAGGCCGTCCGTGAGATGGCTGGGGGCATACGCCGGCGCCTTGCCCGCGACCAGCTTGCCATCGGTCTGCCGAAGTTGTTCGGGCCGCTCGACGAAACCATGCTTCAGTTCGTCGAGGAGCGAGTGGAGTGGGTCAGACTGCACGCTGGCGAGACGCTGTTCGCGGCGGGCGACAAGGGTGAGGATCTCTACTTTGTGCTCGGCGGGCGCCTGCGGGCGGTGGCCGGCGACGGCCGGGTGCTCAACGAAATGACCCGCGGTGAAAGCATCGGCGAAATCGCGATGCTGACCGGAGAGCCGCGCACCGCGAGTGTGGTTGCCGTGCGGGACAGCGACCTGGTGCGCGTGTCGCGGCAGGCTTTCGACGAAATCGTCGCAAAGTATCCTGCGGTCATGCAGACCATCGCACGCATCGTGGTGCAGCGCCTGAGGGTGAAGGAACAGGGAAGCACTGCCGCGAGAACGGGAAAGTGCGTCGCGGTGCTCGCAGCGGGAGCCGGGAATGCGACCGCGGATTTCACGACGCGACTGGTGAGGGCGCTTGAACATATCGGCCCCACGCTGCATTTGTCGGCGCAGCGGCTAGACACACTGTTGAATCGGCCCGGAATCGCCGCGGCCGAACAGGAGGACGCGGCTGGCATCCGCCTGACGGCATGGCTCGACGAGCAGGAATCGCACCACCAGTTTCTCATCTACGAAACCGACGGCACCCTCTCCCTCTGGACGCGGCGTTGCCTGCGTCAGGCGGACGAAATTCTGCTGGTAGCGGACGCCGGATCGGACCCCGCGCCCGGCGTTGTAGAAAAGACCCTTCTGGGTCTCACGGACGGCATCTCGAAGGCCCGGCAAAGCCTGGTTCTGCTGCATCCCGACGGCACCAGTTTGCCGTCAGGGACTTCGCGTTGGTTCGCGAATCGCAACGTCCAGCGCAATTTCCACGTCCGTCTCGACACCGAAAACGACTTCGGGCGCGTGGCGCGCTGCCTGGGAGATGCTGCAGTCGGACTCGTTCTCGGCGGCGGCGGCGCGCGCGGCCTGGCGCATATCGGCGTGGTTCGCGCGCTGCGTGAGGCGGGGGTGCCGATAGACATGATCGGTGGTACCAGCATGGGGGCGGTGATGGCTTCGCTGGTGGCGATGGACCAGGACTGGGATCAGATGCTGGAGACCAACCGGGAGGCGTGGCTGCGCAATAAACCTCACAAGGAATATTCGCTGCCGTTCATCTCGCTGATCCGCAGCCGGCGGCTCGACATCATGGCGAAAAGTATCTGGGGCGAAATCGAGATCGAAGACCTGTGGATCAGCTTTTTCTGCATCTCCTGCAATCTTTCCACCAGCGCCACAGTGATCCACGAACGCGGATCGCTGCGGAAGGCCGTCCGCGCCAGCGCCTCGATCCCCGGAGTGTTCGTGCCGGTCTTGAGCGACGGCGATATCCTGGTGGACGGCGGACTGGTCAATAACCTGCCCGGGGACGTGATGCGCGAGCGCGCCTGCCGGACGCTGATCGTGGTCGACGTCGGATCGGAGCAGGCATTCACCTTCAAGCTGCCCGAGTTCCCTTCGCCTTGGCAGTTTCTTCGCAGCCGCCTCCTGCCGTTTGCGACGCGTATCGAAGTCCCGCATATCGTCGACGTCCTCATCCGCACGACCGATGTCAGCAGCAGCCAGAAGACGCGCGACGTCAAGAGAATTGCCGATGTCTGCCTCCGACCTCCGATCGACTCTTACGGCGTCCTGCAGTTCGAGGCGCTCGAAGAGATCGCCGATGTGGGCTATCGCTACGCCAAAGCGAAGTTGGAAGAGTTGCGGGGGGAGAAATTGCTGGTGGGAATGTTCCAGGCCTCTTGAGGGCGGACTAGCGATTTTCAGCAATGGCGCGCAGCGCGACCAGGTCCAGGATTTCGAGGTAGTCGCGCTCGTGCTTGATGAAGCCGCTGCGCGACCAGTCGCGCAGGTTCTTGTTCACGCTTTCGCGCGTTGCGCCGATGAAGTCGCCCAGTTCCTGCTGCGACAGCTTGAGTTCTATCCGCACCCGGGCACCGCTCTCGGTCCCGTGATTCCCCGCCAGCCAGAGAAGTTGCTTCGCCAGCCTTGCGGAGACGTCCAGGAAGGCGCGGTCCTCGACGCGGACGGTGAGTTCCCGGATACGGCCTGCGAGCACGGCCAGGAGCTTGATCGCGACTGACGGGTAGGCTGCGAGCAGGCCGTGGAACGCGTGTTTGTCCACCACCGCCATCTCGCATTCCTCCAGTGTGGTTACGGTGGCGGAGCGAGGTTGGCCGTCGAGGATGCCGATCTCACCGAAGACTTCTCCTGGACCCAAGACGTTCATTGCAGTGTCGGCCCCGTCGGCGCCCTGCGCTGTGACTTTCGCGCGGCCGCGCAGCAGCACGAAGAACTCGGTGGCCGGGTCGCCCTTGGCGACGATCGTCTCCTTCGGCTTGTATATCCTGGTTGTTGCCAGCTCCGAAAGGCGGACGAGATCATCCTTTGCGAGCGCGTTGAAGATCCAGATCCGCGACAGATTGTCGATCAGCGTGCCTGCCACGATTTTGGACCTGCGGCTGTGAAGCAGTTCATAGGAAAGCCTGCATACGGCTTGTAGACTTCAGGCATGCAACTCCTCTTCCTCGGTTCAGGCTCCGCACATGTCCTGGGGGCCGACACCTTCCAGTCGAACATGTTGCTGATCGCCGACAGCGGCCGGCGTCTGCTGATCGACTGTGGTTCGGACGTTCGCTGGTCACTGGCGAAACAGGGCCTTTCCCACCTGGATGTTACCGATATTTATATCAGCCACCTGCATGCGGATCACATCGGCGGACTCGAGTACATCGGCTTCCAGACGAAATTCGACCCACGTTGCGAACGTCCCCGTCTCTTCGTCGAAGCGTCTCTCGCCGACCCGCTCTGGAACCGTTCATTGTGCGGAGGCATGGGAGTCATTTCCGGCACCGAGACTGAATTGAGTACTTTCTTCGACGTGCGCATCGTTAACTCAAATCAGCCGTTCGAATGGGAAGGCGCCCGCCTTGAACCCGTCCCAGCAGTACATGTTTCCAACCCGCGTGCGACTGTCTACAGCTACGGCCTGATAATCGAGCGCGACGGCTATCGGACGTTCCTTACAACCGACACCCAGTTTACTCCGGGTCGCCTGGCCGCCTGCTACGCGAGCGCTGACCTCATCTTTCACGACTGCGAAACCGGCCCGGTAAGGACTGGCGTTCATCCCTATTACGACGACCTGGTTCAGCTGCCCGCCGCCGTCCGTGCCAAGACCTGGCTGTACGGCTACCGGGCGGGCCCGTTACCCGATGCCGCCGCTGCCGGTTTCCGCGGCTTTGTCCATACCGGCCAGTCTTTCGATCTCACCCTCAAGCGCAGCCCCGTCGAGGAAAACGCGATTCGCACCGGATTGAGCACCAAATAGCGTGCGCGCCAGGCGACTGCCCCGGCAATTGTTTCTCCTGGACTTCCGACCTGATTTGTTCATCTGCTTTGGGAAAAAGCGATAAGAGCGATCGGGATTCCAAAAAAAAGCCCGCCGATTGGGCGGGCGAAATCCACGGGAGAATTCTCAAGCTCAGTTGGAAACGGTGGAAACCAGCTTGATCGGAGCGCGTGTGACCGCAAGGGCGCAAAAGATCTTGTCGTCGACCATCACGCAGCTGGTCTTGCCGTGTAGAGCAAACCCCACGCGTTGCTGACCGTTCTCCACGGTGGCGCGGAGACTGTCTTGTGCGAAGACAGCGGTACAAGATAGCGCGGCAGCGATCAACAGGCCGGTCAGGAATTTGGTGGTGGTCATGGTCGGGTCCCTCCTCAAAGTGTTTCGTGTTGGAGGCACTGTACGGGGGGAGGGATACCACGCGAACTGAACTATTACGCAGTCAAGATGTGCGAAATTCACGCCTGGACCGTAAACGGCGCTGGAAGGCGCCTTAACGCGGAGGCCGTTGATGCATGACGGCCTCGTCAGTGAAATGATTCACACCTATTCCGGCGGTTTTGCACGGGTTTGAGTTGTTCGTGCTCCAGGCGCGCCACAGCTTCGCAACCGTCGTGCTGGCGCGCTTTCCGTTCTCAGTCGATCTACAGCACCCAAAGAACGCCCAAATCAAGACAGGAAGGGATCAGTGGAATGCCGGTTTCGTCGGCCTGCCGGCAAGAGTGCGGTCGTCGCTTCGATTCCGTGGTTCATTCCTGAAGATGAGGATCCTCCCCGCAAGGTGTGTGACGTTGCACGAACCGGGAGACGATTACCGGGCGGTTGCGGCCTCCGGACCCAGTTTGGCGCCACACTTGCCGCAGAACTTCAGGCCGGAGGGGTTTTGATGTTGGCAGCTCGGGCATTTCTTGACCTTGTTCTTTGGACCCGAATCAAGACGCAGTGAGGCTAGCGCCCTCCGCCCCCCGCTCAAGGCGTGAATTTCACACGCCCACATCGGGCAAGAGTTCCTGACGAGCCGCGGTCCCTCCGACGTACAGTGATCCCAACACAATGAGCTTCAAGGAGGACCCAGATCATGACAACGACTCCTAGCAAGCTGTTCATCGCGGCCGCGCTATTCTGCTTTGCCGTGACCGCTTGCCACACAGCTCGGGTCACCAATGACAACGGCGGCCACACGGTGGAACTCACCCAGCATGGCAATACCAGTTGCGTGTTGGTCGACAACAGGGTTTTCTGTGCGCCGGCAAAGATGCGTGCGCCGATACGACTGGCTGCCTCCGCCGCAATTTGAAACTCCAATTCTCCTTGATCTTTTGGCCCGCCCCGGAGGCGGGCTTTTTTTTGCTCGAAGGATCAGGATC
>JAXIOX010000202.1:0-5023 GCA_045403275.1 Burkholderiales bacterium
CTTGATAGGGGAAAACAGGGGATTTTCGGAGTAAAACCGTCACCGGCAGGCGACCGGACATGGTTTGCATGGTGACGCCGCCGCACCTCCACGGTGATGCGCAGACGACAGCACGTCAATGCGCGCGTCAGCCGAAATGCGAAAGCGCGCGGATCAATTCGTGCCGCAGCGCAGGAAATGACACTGCCGCTCGCAGTCCGGCGAGAAGCCGCATTCGAACAGACCTACCTTGGCCGCGCCGGAATCGTCGATTCCGCATTGTTCACCCGCCGGCTTTTGGTTGAGCTTGGGCCGCCATTCACAGATGTGGCAGCCGGCGGTGAGTCCGGGGAGTTCCAGCGTGTCGATGCGCGAGGACTGCGGCGCCGATTCGTCGTCTGCGGCAGCAGCTGCAGGCAGGGCCGGCGCGGCGAGTGCAAGACACACGGCGATACACAACCGCAACATTCATAGCCTCCACGAGCGAGTCTTATGTGCGTTAATTATAGTCGCCCGCGTGCAGGCCGTTTGATCTAGGTCAGGGAGAGCGTCCCTAGAGGCGCCGAATGCGGATGACCTCGGGAAGGCGCCGCAGGCCGCGCATGATCTTCGCCAGATGCAAGCGGTTGGAAACCTGCAGGGTGAAGTGGATGATGGTGTAGGCGCTGGAGTCGCCGGGCTCGAGGCTGACGTTATCGATATTCGAGCCGGTCTCGGCGATCACTGCGGCGATCTTAGCCAGCACGCCGCGCTCGTTGGCAACCACCATCTTGATGTTCACGCTGAACAACTTCTTGGTGTCCGGCGCCCACTCCACGTCCAGCCATTTTTCCGGATCGCCGCGGGTCTTGCGCGCCACCGGGCAGTCGTGGGTATGGATCACCAGGCCGTGGCCCTTGCGCAGGAAACCGATGATCGGATCACCGGGAATCGGGTGGCAGCACTTGGCAAACTGCAGCGCCATGCCTTCCAAGCCGCGAATGATCAGGCTGCCGGGCAGCTTCTCCGTCTTGCTGCCTTTGGGTTCGGCAATCGACAACAGCTGGCGCGCGACGACGATCGCCAGTTGCTTGCCCAGTCCGATGTCGGCCAGCACCTCCTGCCGGGTCTTGGCGCTGTTTTCCTTGAGCAGCCTCTCCCATTGATCGTCGCTGATCTGGTCCGGGCTGGACTTGAGCGCGGCCAGTGCCTGGTTGAGCAGGCGCTCGCCGAGTTGCGCGGACTCCTCGTACTGCATGGTCTTGAGAAAATGACGGATGTGCGAGCGTGCCTTGCCGGATACAACGTAATTGAGCCACGCCGGGTTGGGATTGGCGTGCGCGGCCGTGATGATCTCCACGCGGTCGCCGCTTTTCAATTCCGAGCGCAGCGGCACCAGTTCATTATTGATCTTGGTGGCCACGCAGCGGTTGCCGATATCCGTGTGCACCGCATAGGCAAAATCCACGCAGGTGGCGCCGTGCGGCAGCGCCATGATCTTGCCCTTGGGGGTAAACACGTAGACCTCGTCAGGAAACAGGTCCACCTTGAGGTGCTCGAGAAACTCGATCGAGTCACCGCTTTCCGACTGCATCTCCAGCAGGCTCTGCAGCCACTGGTGGGTCTTCATGTGCAGTTCGTTGATCTGCGCGTCGTCCTTGTACAGCCAGTGGGAAGCCACGCCTGCCTCGGCGATCTTGTGCATTTCAAGCGTGCGGATCTGCACCTCGATGGGCGTGCCGAAAGGGCCGAACAACGTCGTGTGCAGCGACTGGTAGCCGTTGCCCTTGGGGATGGCGATGTAGTCCTTGAACTTGCCGGGAATCGGCTTGTAAAGCTGGTGCAGCGCGCCCAGCGCCAGATAGCAGGCGGCGGCGTCCTTGACGATGACGCGGAATCCGTAGATGTCGAACACTTCCGCGAAGGTCAGGTTCTTCTCCAGCATCTTCTTGTAGATGCTGTAGAGGTTCTTCTCGCGGCCGGTGACGGTGGACTCAATGTGGCTGTCGGCGAGTTTCTGCTTGATCGCCTCGAGAATCTTGTCCACCACCTCGCGGCGATTTCCCCGTGCACGCAGCAGCGCCTTGGACAAGACATTGAAGCGGTTCGGGTAGAGGTGGCGGAACGCCAGCTCCTGCAACTCCTGGTAGAGCTGGTTAAGTCCAAGGCGGTTGGCGATCGGCGCGTAGATTTCCAGCGTTTCGCGGGCAATGCGCGCGCGCTTTTTCGGTTGCATCACCTGCAGCGTGCGCATGTTGTGCAGGCGGTCGGCGAGCTTGATCAGGATGACGCGCACGTCGCGCGCCATGGCGAGCAGCATCTTGCGGAAGTTCTCCGCTTGCGCCTCTTCCTGGGTCTGAAATTCAATCCGATCGAGCTTGGAAACGCCGTCCACGAGATCAGCGACGTGCTTTCCGAACTTGTCGCTGATCTCCGCCTTGGTGACGGCGGTGTCCTCCATCACGTCGTGAAGCAGCGCTGCGGTAAGGGCCTGGCCGTCGAGATGCCACTGCGCCAGGATTTGGGCTACGGCGATCGGATGGGAAATGTAGGGGTCGCCGGACTTGCGGAACTGGCCATCGTGCGCAGTTTCGCTGAAATCGTGCGCGCTTTGAAGCTGAGCAATATCCTCCGGCTTGAGATAGCCGGCTGCATCCTTGAAGAGAAGCTCGGCCTCGGACATGGTCAGCGCTGGGGAATCAGCCGGTAACCGGTGGACCGAACGTTTTCACCGGTGGAGTGTGCTTGGCTGATCCTCCCGCGATCGTGAGGGTTGGCAGCGCCGTCAGCCCTTGGACTTGAGAATCTCGACCCCGACCTTCTGGGACGCGATCTCGCGCAACGCGATGACGGTGGGTTTGTCCTTGTTGGTGTCCACCATCGGGGAGGCGCCGGTGGCGAGCTGGCGCGCGCGATAGGTTGCGGCCAGCGTGAGCTCGAAGCGATTGGGAATGTGCTTCAGACAGTCGTCTACGGTGATACGCGCCATAACACCTTCACTTCAAACTGTTGATCAAGTCACTGTGAAGCGCGGTTTGCGAGGGCAGTCGCAACCGTGCGGATCGTACGATGCTTGCCAGATCTTCCACGGCGTCATCGAAGTTGTTGTTAATAATAACATAGTCGAATTCCCCCAAATGGGCGATCTCGCCGCGCGCGGCCTTGAGGCGGCGTTCGATGACGGCGGCGCTGTCCTGGCTGCGAGCCATCATGCGCTCCCTCAGCACGTCCAGCGAGGGCGGCAGGATGAAAATGCCGATCGCGCCGGAAATCAACTTGCGCACTTGTTGTGCACCCTGCCAGTCGATCTCCAGCACGATGTCATGGCCCTGGCCGCGGTGGGCCTCGATCCAGGCCTGCAAAGTGCCGTACAGATTGCCGTGTACCTCGGCGCATTCCAGAAACTCGCCGCGCTCGAGCATCGCCTGAAATACCGGCCTGGTTACGAAATGATAGTCGCGCCCGACTTGTTCAGCGGGCCGTGGTGGCCGGGTGGTATAGGACACCGACCGATGCACGTTCGGATCGCGGGCGATCAATTCCCCGACCAGGGAAGTCTTGCCGGCCCCCGAGGGGGCGCAAACGATGAAAATGTTTCCGGTCATCTGGGTTAGGCGTAAGGCGTGAGGCCAAGAATCGGCGATTAGGTGATTCAGTAATTGGGTGATTGAAACCAGTCACTCAATCGCTCAATCACTCAATCGCTCAATCGCTTACCCACCCCCTCACGCCTCACTCTATATTCTGTATCTGTTCCCGCATCTGCTCGATCAGCACCTTGAGCTCCATGGAGGTCTGGGTGACTTCGAGGTCCACCGATTTGGAACCGAGCGTGTTGGCTTCGCGGTTCAGTTCCTGCATCAGGAAATCCAATCGCTTTCCGACCGCGCCGCCTTTATCCAGGATGCGGCGGATCTCGCCGAAGTGGGTGCTGAGCCTCGACAATTCTTCGTCGACATCGATTTTGGAGGCAAACAACACCAACTCCTGCTTGAGCCGGTCGTCGTCCATGTTCACCATCGCCTCCCTGAGGCGCGCGGTGAGCTTGTCCTTGTAGCCGGCAATCAACTGCGGCATCCGCGGCGCGATGTTCCTGACCAGCGTTTCCATGGCGCCGATGCGCTCGAGCAGGACGCTCTTCAGTTTTTCGCCTTCGCGGCCGCGGGTTGCGGTGAGATCGTCCAATACCCGCTCGAGCAGCCGCCCGCAGACTTCCTGCAGGTCCTCCAGTTGCAAGGAGTCGTTGCCCAGCATTCCGGGCCAGCGCAGCACATCGTTGACCGACAGCGGCGCGCTGTCAGGTAATGCCGTCATCACGTCGACGTTGAGTTGCTTAAGATGCGCGAGCAGCTTCTCGTCGATCTGCAGGCCCGACTGCGACACCGGCGATTTGTTGACCGTGATGCGCACTTCGACTTTGCCGCGCGTGATGCGCCCGGTGGTTTTTTCACGCAGCCCTGCTTCGAGGGCGCGAAGATCGTCGGGAATGCGGAACTGGACGTCAAGGTAGCGGTGATTGACCGAGCGCAACTCGAGGTTGAGCGCGCCAAAGGGCAACTCGGCCGCAGAGACGGCATAACCGGTCATGCTGTAGATCATGGCGGCCCTGGCGCTTTACAAGGTGAAAGGACTTGACCAGAATTGGCGAGCCGAAAAGATAGCACACAAATCAACGGTATATTGCCGGCAGGCAGATCCCATGGCGTTCGCGCCGGGGGCGCCCGCCGCCCCCTGTCCTGACATGATGAAAGTGCCAGCATGCGCCCCAGCGGACGCTCCCCCGTAGAATTGAGAAGGCTCGGCATCACCCGCCGCTACACCCGCCATGCCGAAGGTTCGGTGCTGGTGAGCTTCGGCGATACGCGTGTGCTGTGCACGGCCTCGGTCGAGGAGAAGGTGCCGCCGCACAAGCGCGGCAGCGGTGAAGGCTGGGTCACCGCCGAGTACGGCATGCTGCCGCGCGCCACGCACACGCGCAGCGACCGCGAGGCGGCGCGCGGCAAGCAGAGCGGTCGCACGCAGGAGATCCAGCGCCTGATCGGGCGCTCTCTGCGCTGCGTGTTCG
>JAXIOX010000086.1:0-5377 GCA_045403275.1 Burkholderiales bacterium
CGGAACCCCCCGCTTTTTGACACCATTCGTTTGGTTTTCTCTGCGTTTCCTCTGCGCCTTTGCGCCTCTGCGGTGAGGGGGTAAATCTCAGAGAAAAGGAAACTCGACTTCCGGCCGGCGCCCGTCGATCAGGTCGGCGACAGCCTTGCCGGATCCGCACGCGAGCGTCCAGCCGAGCGTGCCGTGGCCGGTATTGAGGAAGAGGTTGCGATAGCGGGTGTGTCCCAACAGGGGTACGTTGCTCGGTGTGGCCGGGCGCAAGCCTGCCCATCGGGACGCATTGGCAAAATCGCCAGCCCCTGGGAAAAGTTCCTCGACGCGTTCGATGATCGCCCGGCAGCGCGCTTCGTTGACCGATGTGTCGTATCCGGTCAGTTCCGCGGTACCGGCCGAACGCAGGCGCTCGCCCAGCCTCGTCACGGCGATCTTGGCGTTCTCGTCGGTCATGCACACGGTCGGCGCGGCGTCTGCGTTCGCCAGCGGGGCCGTCACCGAATAGCCTTTAACCGGATAAACCGGCACACGCACGCCCACGGAAGCGAGCGCGAAGGGACTGTAGCTGCCGAGCGCAACCACACAAGCGTCCGCGTTCACCACCTCGCGATGTCCCTGTGGATCGCGCAGCGTCGCACCCGAAACCGCGTCACCCGCGGCGACAATCGCCTCGAGCGAAGTCTCGTAGCGGAACTCCACACCCTGGCCGCGGCACAGCGCGGCCAGGTTCTGGGTGAACTGGTAAGCGTCGCCAGATTCGTCGTCCGGCGAATAAGTCGCACCGATGATGCGTATCCGCGTGGCCCTCAGGGCTGGCTCGATGGCCAGGCATTCCTGTGTGCTCTTGAGTTCCATCGCGCAGCCGTTCTCGCGCATCAGCGTAACCCGTGCATGCGCCTGCGCGAACTCGGCTGCGTTGGTTTGGAGGTGGAGAATCCCTTTCTCAAGGTGATCGTAGACAATGCCGGTATCGCGGCGCAGTTGCTGCAGCATGGTGCGGCTGTACAGCGCCAGCCGCAGGATGGTCAGCGTATTGCTCCGGGTACGGCCAGGCAGGCATTCGAGCAGGAATCGCAGCCCCCACGACCATTGGCGCAGGTCCGCGCGCAGGCGGAACAGCAGCGGCGCATCCTCGCGTCCGAGCCATTTGAGGATCTTCAGCGGCGCGCCAGGATTGGCCCAGGGTTCGGCATGGCTGACCGAGATCTGGCCGCCGTTGGCGAAACTGGTCTCCATCCCGGCGGCAGGCTGCCGGTCGATCACCGTGACCTCGTGCCCGGCCTTTGCCAGGTACCATGCGCCGGTGACGCCGATCACGCCCGCCCCAAGGACAAGAACTCTCATGCGTTAATTCGGACTCTCGCCGCAAAGACGCAATGGACGCAAAGAAATCCGCCGAAAACATGTGAGTCCGACCGACACGAAACCCATGCTTCCACGCTCAAGACTCGCGCACGGACAGTCTGCCAATCGAAGTACCATTTCGATACAAGATTTTCCTTTGCGTTCTTTGCGTCATTGCGGTGAAAAGGGATGCCGTTTTGGACCTACTGCGCGGTCCAGCCGCCGTCCATAAGAATGTCGGTGCCGGTCATGAACGACGCGCCGTCGCTGCAAATGTAGCGCGCCAGCCCGCCGATTTCTTCCGGCTTGCCCCAGCGCGCCATCGGGGTCTGCGCCATCAGCGCTGCGTTCTTCTGCGCGTCCGCGCGCAGCGGCGCGGTCAGGTCCGTGGCATAGAAGCCCGGGCTGATCGCCACCACGGTGATGCCGTCATTCACCAGTTCCAGCGCCATGCACCTGGTGAGGCCGAGCAGCCCTGCCTTGGAAGAGCAATACGCACCGCGGCCGGCACTGCCGACATGCGCCATGATCGAAGTGATGTTGATGATGCGGCCCCATTTGGCCGATTTCATGTGCGGAATGAAGGCGCGCGACACCAGGAACGCGCCGGTCAGGTTGGTATCCAGCACCAGCTTCCACTCGTCCAGGGTGAAATCCGCGACGTTCTTGCGCACCGCGGTACCGGCATTGTTGATGACGATGTGCGTGCCACCGAAACGGGCAATGACGTCCTGCCCGAGTTTTCCGACCTGCGCTTCATCGCGCACGTCGGCGATGAAGAGTTCGCTATCCGCGCCGTTCTCTTTCGCCAGCTTCTGCGTCTCGGCGAGCTTGGTCTTGTCGCGTCCGACCAGCGCCAGCTTTGCCCCGGACTCGCCGAGGGCCAGTGCCATCGCCCGCCCCAGCCCGCGGCTGGCACCGGTTATTACCGCGACCTTGCCCTGCAGGAACTTACCTTCCATCGTCCGCCTCCGGTTTCATTACTTCCCGATGATCTTGCCGAACGTCACCCAACTTCTGCCATCGAAGCGCACAAGCTGCGCCGATTCGATCAGGAAGTAATCCTCCGGAGAAGTATTCCACTTGATCCCCGGCAGCATCATCGGCATTTGCAGGTCCCTGATGCCCGTCATCTGTCTCATCACGTTCTCGCGGCTGAGATCGTCGCCGCAGGCCCTGAGCACGTGCACAACGCCCTGGGCGATCAGGTAACCGGACACATTGAAGACGTCGTTGATATCGCCTTCCGGATAGTACTTTTTGAACCAGGCGGCATACTCCTTGAATCCGGGATCGTTTTTCCACTGTGGATCCACCGGGTCCTTGATGTAAGCGGCGCTGATCAACCCCACCGATTTGTCCAAACCCGCAGGTGTCAGTACGGCGCCCACCGACGTCGACACGTTGTTGAGGACGTGCAGCGGCTTCCAACCCATGTCGTAAATCCTGCGGATCGCCTGGGCGGTGAATTTGGGCGTGGTGATATCGTAGAAAGTGTCCGCTCCCGAGGCCTTGAGTGTGACGATCTGCGAGTCGATCGTCGGATCGGTGACTTCGTAGCTGGCCTCGGCCACGATCATCTTCGCCGCTTTTTCCCCGAGACCGTCCTTCAGCCCTTTGACATAATCTTTGCCGTAGTCGTCGTTCTGATACAGGATCGCGATTTTGGCTTCAGGCTTGGTATCCAGGATGTATCGGGCATAAATGTGGCCCTCGGCCTGGTAGTTGATGTTGAAACCCATGGTCCAGGGAAAATTCTTCGGGTCTCCCCACTTGGTGGCCCCGGTATTGACGAAGATGTGCGGCACACCCTTGGCGTTGACGAATTTGTGGATCGCCGAGTTCGGCGGCGTCCCCAGCGTGCCGGCGAGAAACAGCACTTGTTCCTGCTCGACCAGCTTGCGTACCTGCTCTACCGTGCGCGGCGGACTGTAGCCGTCATCGAGGCTGATGAAATTGATCTTGCGGCCATTGATCCCGCCCTGGTCGTTGATCATCTTGAAGTACGCGGCCTCCGCCCGTCCTATGGTGCCGTAGGCCGAGGCCGGTCCGCTGTAGGGATTGGTGCTGCCGATCTTGATCTCGGTGTCGGTGACTCCCGGACCGTACTTCTTCTGCGCCAACGCGGTCGAAGCGGCAACCGAGGCGACCAATCCCAGTACCAACAATAGTCTGCTTTTCATGCTGCTCTCCTCACTCCAGTCACTGCATTCAATGCGGTCTAGATGCTATTCCGACGCACGCCCCGCATCCGCATCCATGCAAGACGCACAAAGCCCGCGACCCCGGTCGGCATCAGGTAAACGAAAGCGAGCAGAAACACACCGTAGATCGCCCACGGCGCGGCCTTGGAAATCTGGTCCGCGAAATTAGGCACGAACTGTATGAACAGCGCCCCGTAGAAGGCGCCCGAGATCGAGGCGATGCCGCCGATCACGATGCCGATCAGGAAGTTGATGGAAAGTACCGCGGTGAAACTGTCGGGCGCAACGAACTGGATCACGATGGCGCCGAGCGCGCCCGCCACGCCGGTGAACAGCGCGCTCACGCCGAAGGCAAGCGTCTTGTACAGCGCGCTGTTCACGCCCATCGCCTCGGCCGCAATCGGATGGTCGCGGATCGCCACCAGCGCGCGCCCCACGCGGCCGCGCAGCAGGTTCCAGCCGGCCACGAACATCACTACAAGGATTGCCAGCGTGAACAGGTACAGCCACTGATCCGGGGTGATCTTCAGCCCGAAGGGGGCTTCGGGCTTGATGATCACGATACCCTGCACGCCCCCAGTCCACTGCTCGATGTGTTTGTACTTGAGGATCTGCGGCATCGCCACGGCCAACGCAAAGGTCGCCAGCGCCAGGTAATGGCCGCGCAGCCGCAGCGCGGGCAGCCCAAACAGAAAACCGAAAACGAAACAGGCGAGCCCGGCCACTGGCAAAGTCGCCCAGTACGGCCAGCCCAGGTGCTCCATCAGGATCGCGGCGACATAGGCGCCGATGGCGTAGAAGGCGCCGTGCCCGAGCGAGATCTGGCCGTTGTAACCGGTCAGGATGTTCAGCCCCAGCAGCACGATGGCGTAAACCAGCACCATGTTGAACTGGAATACGCGGTAGCTGCTCACCAGAAACGGCAGTGCCACAGCGGCGCCCAGCAGCGCCGCCAGGCCGATCGCCTTCCAGGCGCGCGCCGACAGGCCGGCGTAGCGGAGGTTCAGGATATCGGCTGTTGTAGCTTCGTTCATAAAAGGGGTGTGATTCAGCGATGGAGTGATTGAGCGATTGAGTTATGGAGTTATTAAGAGACCAAGGAAACCACAGAGAGTTTCGCTCCGCAGTTTTGCCTTAGTAAAGGGAGGTAGGGCTTTCGCATTGACTCAATCACCGAATCACTCAATTACCTAATTACTGGTTCTCTCGCCTTTCGCCTCACGCCTCCCGCCTCACGCCTCGCGCTAAACGCGCGTAACAAACACTTTTCCGAATAGCCCGGTCGGTTTCACCAGCAACACGCCGATGATCAGCACCAGCGCCACCGTGAGTTTCAACTCCGTGCCGATCACGTAGGCGCCCAGCAGATTCTCCAGAACCCCCACGGTGAAACCGCCCACCACCGCGCCGAAAGGATTGTCGATCCCGCCCACCAGCGCCGCGGCAAAGGCGTACAACAGCACGCCCGACATCATGTTGGGTTCCAGGTACACGATCGGCGCCACCAGCGTGCCGGCCACCGCTCCGACCGCCGCCGCCAGACCCCAGCCCAGCGCCAGCATCCATCCCACGCGCACCCCCGCCAGCCGACTCGATACCGGATTCTGCGCCGCCGCGCGCATGGCCAGGCCGAGCGGGGTGAAGCGGAAAAACAGATAAAGCATGACCAGCACCGCCAGCGTGATGCCGATCGCGCCCAGTTCATGCGAGGAGATAAAGCGATTGCCGAACAGCGGCTGCTCCGGGAACGGGCTGGGAAACGTCTTGATGGTGTAGGTGAAGATCCATCCTGCCACGCTGTTGAAAATGACCAGCAGCGCGAGGACCACGGTAAT
>JAXIOX010000121.1:0-2851 GCA_045403275.1 Burkholderiales bacterium
CCAGAACAGTCCCACCACGGCCATCGACATCATCATCGGCAGCAGCAGGAGCGTAGTGACCAGGCCCTTGCCCGGGACGTTGCGGTTGAGCAGCAGCGCCACGCCGAATCCGACCAGCACCTGGCCGCCCACCGACACCAGCACGTATTTTGCGGTGATGGTGAAGTTGTTCCAGATGTACCCGTCGGCGAGCAGCTCGCGGTAGTTCTGTAATCCGATGAAGTTGGCCGACGCCGAACTCGACGCGCGGAAATCGGTAAACGAGTATCCGAGCGAGTAGATCAGCGGGAAGATATTGAAGGCGATCAGAAAGACGATCGTCGGAATGATGAACAGGTTGCGTATGGCAATGTCGCTCAAGCCCCGCCTCGCCGAAGCGGAGCCAGGATCGAGCCTGGCCAGCATGAATTGCTCTCCCTTGATTCTCCGGCAGCTTGTTGTCCCCGCGCAGCTTCAGGCGGAAAACGGGGAAGGCCGGAGCCTTCCCCTTCGATCACTGAACTTGCAGGTTACTTGATGCGTCCGTACTTCTTGAAGGCTGCTTCCCAGTCGCTGGCCACACCGTTCAGCGCTTCCTGAGCGGTGCCCTTGTTGCCGACCACGAAGGGATGCAGGCGCTTGTTCATCGAGTCCAGCAGCTCCGCGTATTCCGGCACCGCCCAGAAGTCCTTCACCATGAACATGGTCTGGTAGAAGGCCTCGTTGTACGGCGTGGCCTTGCGGAATTTGTCCGACTTCAGCACCTTGGCATTGCAGGTGTAACCGCCCAGTTCCGCCCATTTCTGCTGAACGTCGTCGCGAATGAACCACTCCAGGAACTTGGTCGCTTCGGCCTGCTTCTTCGAGTACTTGATGATCGAGACGCCCTGCCCGCCGAGCGCAGCGAAGCGCGCCCCGGTCGGACCCTTCGGATTGGCGAAGTAGCCGGTGACCTTGGCGTGCTTGTTGGTCGCCGGGTTGGTCAACGCCGGGAAGAAGGCGAAGTAGTTCATGCTCATCGCCGCCAGGCCTTCGGTGATCGCCTGGTTGTTCTCCATGAAGAACACCTTGCCCCAGCCCGGCGGCGTGTACTGGTACAGCTCCTTGTAGAAACTGAGCGCGTCCACCGCCGTCTTGCCGTTGATGATGCCCTTGACCTGGTAGGTCTTGTAGTCGCCGAGTTCGCCGCCGTAGCCGAACAGCACGTTCTCGTAACCCATTACCAGGGCGTCGTAGCTGTTGTCGGTGTAGATGGCGATGCCGTAGCGCTTCTCGCTTGGGCGATGGAAGAACTCGGCGATGTCGCGCATCTGCGCCCAGGTCTGCGGTACCGCGAGGTCATAGCCGTACTTTTTCTTGAACGCGGCTTTTTCCTTCGGGTCCGCGAACCAGTCCATGCGGTAGGACCAGCCGGTCGCATCGCCCTCGAGCGGGATCGCCCAGTATTTGCCGCCGCCCTTCGGGTATTCGGCGTAACTCTGTACCGTTGCCGGCGCCATGCTCTTGTCGACGCCGTGCTTCTTGAAGAAGTCGGTAAGTTCGACGTAGTGGCCCCCGGTCGAACCGGCACCGAGCCACTGCGAGTCGCCGACCACCATGTCGTAGGCGTCGCCGCGTGCTGCGAATTCGCGGAAAGCCTTGGTCTGGAAATCCGGCCATGGCGTGGTCTCGACCTTGACCGTTACGCCGCTCTGCTTTTCGTAGTCCTTCACCAGTTCCTGCAGGTAGTTCGCCGGATCCCACTGCGCCCACAGGATGGTCAGCGTCTCCGCGGCAAACGCCGTACTGCCGGCGAGCGCGAAAACAGCGCCGGCCAGCAGGCCGGACCATTTCTTCTTGCTCATTTGATTCTCCTCCAAGTTGCGTTGGACACTGTTTTGCACCCGGCCGTACAGCTCGAGCCGCCCGGTTGCCCCCTCGAAACATCCGCGGTCTTGCCGCCGCGTTCGCATACACTTCCTGATTCCTGCCGCCAGGTGCTACCTGATTTTTGCACGACTTCCCTTCTTCAACAGCACACTGGTGCTGCGGGCGCCGTTCCTGCGCGCGCCGGGCGCTGCGGCAGGCAACGCTTTGCCTTTGGATTCCCCGGCCAGCGCCGCCTGGATCAGCGCATGGCAGGTCCATAACGCTACATCCTGTGCACGCTTGCGGTCCAGACCCCAGATATCCTTCAGCACCACGAAAGCCTCGGTGCCGAAAATCAACGACAACGCCTGGGTCAGGCGGTCGAACCCCTGGCGGTTTAGCTTGCCCTTAAGTGGCGCGACTGCGGAATTGAGCAACGCGATACGATGCCCGCGCACCATCGGTGCCTCGTCGCCGAGTGTACCCGCGTGTTTGCGCGCCCACTGGTCCAGCGCGAGCCGCAGCGCCGCCTTCAGCGTAGCCTCGTAGAACTCCATGCGCGGATACGCGAAAGTCACCAGTTGGGTGACGCGCTCCTCCGCGTCCCCGGATTCCGATTTCCACGCCAGAATGGGGCCCAGGGCCTCGTCCACCGCCGCCTGGATCAACGACGCCTGGGTCGCAAAGTAACGGTAGGCCGTTGCCCGCGACACCTGCGCCGCTTCCGCCACATCGCTTACCGAGGGAATGAGCCCGGCCTGCATCAGGCGCATGGCCGCGTCCAGCATGATCTTGCGCATGCGGGCACGCGGCCCTGTCTCGGTTCGCGCCTTGACTTCCCGTGCCATGTTCTTCCGACCCGCGAGACGCTGTTCTTGACCTGAGACGATCATCTCAATACGATACCAGCGTCTTACAAAATAACAATCGCTCTCCGGTTTTTTCCGCGTTGCGCCGCAGCACCGATGCGGAAGCGGTACACGAGCTTCAGGGAGGAGATTCGACGGGCCGCCGCCGCGGCGGC
>JAXIOX010000024.1:0-2262 GCA_045403275.1 Burkholderiales bacterium
CCTTGGAGCCATTCTGCAATTGCACTTTGGCAATCTCGAGGTACCAGTCGCAGTACTCGTCCCAGACGAACCTGTAGACCGCGCTGGCGACGTTGTCGAAGCGGTAGTCGGCGAAGCCTTTCCCGACATCGGCCTCGGTGCGCTGAAGCTGGCTGACGATCCAGCGGTCGGCCTGCGAAAAATCGAGGTAACCGCCGGGGCCGCAATCCTCCGGCGCATGCTCTTTCAGGCCGCAGTCCTTGCCCTCGCAGTTCATCAGCACGAAACGGCTGGCGTTCCACAGTTTGTTGCAGAAGTTGCGGTAGCCCTCGCAGCGGTTCAGGTCGAAATTGAGCGTTCGCGCGAATGTGGCAAGAGAGGTGAAGGTGAACCGGAGCGCATCGGCGCCGTATGCCGGAATGCCGTTCGGATAGTTTCTGCGCACGTACTTTTCGATCTTCTGGCGGTGTTCCGCGCGCAGCAGGCCCAACGTCGATTTGGCCACCAGGTCGTCGATCGAGATGCCGTCGATCAGATCGAGCGGGTCGAGCGTGTTTCCTTTCGACTTCGACATTTTCTGGCCGTCGGCGTCGCGCACGAGTGCGTTGATATAGACATGGCGGAACGGCACTTTGCCGGTGAAGGGCAGGGTCATCATGACCATGCGCGCAACCCAGAAAAAAATGATGTCGAACCCGGTGACCAGTACCGAGGAAGGGAGGAAAACATCGAGATCCTTTGTCTTGTCCGGCCAGCCGAGCGATGTGAACGGCACCAGTGCCGAGGAGAACCAGGTGTCGAGCACGTCCTCGTCGCGGCGGAGCCGGGCACGAGGCGCGAGGCGCGCGGCGTGCTTCTCACGTATCTCTGCTTCGCTCCGGCCCACGTAAATCTTGCCGGCATCGTCGTACCAGGCCGGGATCTGGTGGCCCCACCAGAGCTGGCGCGAGATGCACCAGTCCTGGATATTTTCCAGCCAGTGGTTGTAAGTAGTGGCCCAGTGCTCCGGAAAAAATTTGACGCTTCCATCGGCGACTGCATCCAGTCCGCGCCGGGCCAGGCCCTCCATTTTCACGAACCACTGGTCGGTCAGCATTGGCTCGACGATCGCGCCGGTGCGACCCGATCGCGGCACCTTGAGTTTATGCGGCTTCTCCGAGACCAGCAGCTCGTGCTTCTTCAGATCTGCGAGCACGCGCTTGCGCGCTTCGAAACGGTCAAGCCCGCGATAGGGTGCCGGCGCGTTATCGTTCATTTTCGCGTCCAGCGTCATCACGTTGATCGGGGACATCCCGTGGCGCTGCCCGACCGCATAGTCGTTGAAATCATGAGCGGGCGTGATCTTGACGCAACCGGTGCCGAACTCCGGGTCTACATACTCGTCCGCGATCACCGGTATGGTCCGGTCGGTGAGCGGCAGCTGCAAGTGCAGTCCCACCAATTTCCTGTACCGCGCATCATCCGGGTGCACCGCCACCGCCACATCGCCGAGCATCGTTTCCGGGCGGGTGGTTGCGACCACCACGCTGCCTGATCCATCGGTGAGTGGATAACGGATCTCCCAGATGCGGCCGTCTTCCTCCTCGCTGTCCACTTCCAGGTCGGAGACCGCGGTTTGCAGTACCGGGTCCCAGTTGACCAGCCGTTTTCCGCGATAGATCAGGTCCTGCTCGTGCAGGCGCACGAACACCTCGATCACCGCGCGCGACATCTTCGCGTCCAGTGTGAAGTAGCCGGCGCGCTGTCCTTCGGTGTCGGCGTATTCCCAGTTCGCGGACGCGCCAAGCCGGCGCATCTGCCGGGTGATGGTCGAACCGGATTGCTGCTTCCATTCCCACGCACGCTCGATGAACTTTTCGCGGCGCAGATCGTGACGGGTCTTGCCCTCGGACTCCAACTGGCGCTCGACCACGATCTGCGTGGCGATGCCGGCGTGATCGGTCCCGACCACCCAGTTGGTGTTGAACCCGCGCATGCGATGGTAGCGGATCAGTGCGTCCATCAGAGTCTGCTGAAACGCGTGGCCCATGTGCAGCGTGCCGGTGACGTTCGGCGGCGGCAACTGGATGCAGTAGGGGGGCCGGTTATCGTCCGGGCTGGTCGAGAAGTAGCCGCGCGATTCCCAAATCGGATACCAGCGGGCTTCAATGTCCCTGTGTTCGAAGCTCTTGGCGAGTTCCATTTGCTGAGCGCACTACGAGAGCCGCGAATTATAGCGTAGCGGCCACTTCGCTCACCACAGAGAACCCGACTCTCACCGCATCAAACCCCAATCTCACCGCA
>JAXIOX010000039.1:0-11997 GCA_045403275.1 Burkholderiales bacterium
GGGGGACACAGTGCGGGTACCGATGCCGGCGCTGACCGACCAGCGCATCCGCGACCAGAACAAGTTCGTCAAGCCCGAGGCGGATAAGCAGCGGGTAGCGGTGCGCAATATCCGCCGCGACGCCAACACCGGGCTCAAGGAGCTGCTCAAGAGCAAAGCAGTGTCGGAAGACGACGAACGCCGCGCACAGGAAGATATCCAGAAACTCACCGACCGCTACATCGCCGAGATCGACAAGGCCCTGGCGGCCAAAGAAACCGACCTGATGGCGGTCTGACCTAACCGTGTTCACCAGCGCGACCATTGCCGTTCCCGAAGTGCGTGCCGTCCCGCGCCATATCGCCATCATCATGGATGGCAACGGCCGCTGGGCCAAGAAACGCTTTCTGCCGCGCGTGGCAGGTCATCGTCGCGGGCTCGAGGCGGTGCGCGCGGTGACCAAGACCTGCATCGAACGCGGCGTCGAGTACCTGACGCTGTTTGCGTTCAGCAGCGAGAACTGGCGCCGTCCCAAGGACGAAGTCTCGTTCCTGATGGAGTTGTTCGTGATGGCGCTCGAACAGGAGGTTACCAAGCTTCACGCCAACCGCATCCGCCTCAGGGTGGTCGGCGACCTGTCCAGCTTCGAGCCGCGCCTGACCACTTTGATCGGGAATGCTGAACAGCTGACCGCCGGCAACGACCGGCTCACCCTCACAATCGCCGCCAACTACGGTGGGCGCTGGGACATCCTGCAGGCGGTGAACCGCATGGTTCTGGATCTGCCGGATCCGCAGAATGGCTACCGCGAGGCCCATCTTGCCCCTCACCTGTCGATGAGCTACGCGCCCGAGCCCGATCTGTTCATTCGCACCGGCGGCGAGCAGCGCATCAGCAACTTCCTGTTGTGGCAGTTGGCCTATACCGAGTTCTACTTCACCGACGAGTTGTGGCCGGATTTCGACGCTGAGGCGCTGGCCCGCGCCATTGACTCCTATCGCAGCCGGGAACGCCGGTTCGGCCGCACCAGCGAACAACTCGGCGCGGAGGCCGCGCCGGCGGGATCCGCGCATGGAACCGTTGGGGAATCGCGCTGATTCGACTGCGGCGGGAAGCGTCGTGGCCGCGCCCCGCGGGATGCTCAAACAGCGCCTGCTCACCGTGGCGGTGCTCTTGCCGCTGCTGCTGGCCTGCATTTTTCTGCTTCCCAATCCCGGCTGGGCGCTGCTGATGACCGTTCCCACAGCGCTCGGCGCGCTCGAGTGGTCGAAGCTCGCCGGGTACGGGCGCGGCGCGCAAGCGCTTTTCGTCGCCGGGGTGCTGGCCAGTTGCCTGCTGTTCATTGCGGTTGCGGCCGGTTCCCGGTCCGTGGCCCTGGAGATGAATCTTGCGACGGCTTTGTTCGTGCTGGCGCTGCTGTTCTGGGCGATCGCGGTGCCGGTCTGGCTTTACAGCAAGTGGAGGGTATCGCATCCGCTGCTGCTTGCCGTGGCGGGCTGGATCGTGCTGGTCCCGGCCTGGCTGGCGGTGGTGCGGCTGCAGCAATCAGCGTGGTTGCTGCTGATCGTACTCGGGGTGGTGTGGATCGCCGATACCGCGGCGTATTTCGCGGGCCACGGTTTCGGGCGCAACAAGCTGGCGCCACAGATCAGCCCCGGCAAGACCTGGGAAGGCGTCATCGGTGCCTACGTCGCCGTGCTGGCCTATGCGCTGGCGGCAAGCCTGATCCTGCAGCCGTCCGCAAACGGCTACGACCGACTCGCCGTGCTGCTGTTCGCGTGCGTACTGACCGCGTTCGGCATCGTCGGCGACCTGTTCGAGTCGTGGATCAAGCGCCAGGCCGGCGCCAAGGACAGCGGCCAGTTGCTCCCCGGCCACGGCGGCGTGCTCGACCGCATCGACAGCCTGACCGCGGCATTACCATTCGCCGCGTTGTATTTCATAAAGGGGGCGTGGTCAGCGTGAAGCGCCTGGCAATCCTGGGTTCCACCGGCAGCATCGGCGCCAACACGCTGGCGGTGGTCGAACGCTTTCCCGATCGTTTCGAAGTAATAGCATTGTCCGCCGACCGCCAAGTGGACCGGTTGCTGGCGCAATGCCGCAAGTTCCGGCCGAAATATGCCGCGATGGCGGACGCCGCGGCCGCGGAGCAACTGCGCGCCAAGACGCGCGCAGCCGGTTTGAATTGCGAAGTGCTTGCGGGCGAGTCTGCGTTGGCGCGCATAGCCGCGGCGCCCGAGGTCGACGCAGTGATGGCGGCGATCGTTGGTTCTCCCGGTTTGCCCTCGACGCTGGCGGCGGCGCGTGCCGGCAAACAGCTCCTGCTCGCCAACAAGGAGGCACTTGTCATGGCCGGCGCGCTGCTGATGGACGCGGTGCAGGCAAGCGGCGCGGTGCTGCTGCCGATCGACAGCGAGCACAACGCGATTTTCCAGGCGCTGCCGCGCGGTTTCGACGGCGACTTCGGCCGCGCCGGTGTCAGGCGCCTATGGCTTACCGCATCGGGCGGGCCGTTCCTGCGCGTGGCACCAGGGCAGCTGGCGCAGGTTACGCCCGAGCAGGCGTGCGCGCATCCCAACTGGGTCATGGGCCCCAAGATCTCGGTGGACTCGGCCACACTGATGAACAAGGGGCTCGAAGTGATCGAAGCGAGTTTCCTGTTCGGGGCGAAACCCACACAGATCGAAGTGGTCATACATCCGCAGAGCATCGTGCATTCGCTGGTCGAGTACGTGGACGGTTCCGTGCTTGCGCAACTCGGCAATCCGGACATGCGCACCCCGATCGCCCACGCACTCGCGTATCCGGAGCGCATCGATCCGGGCGTCGGGGCGCTCGATCTGTTTGCGGTCGCCTCGCTTGGCTTCGAACGCCCGGATCTGGACCGCTTCCCCTGCCTGAGGCTGGCGTACCGGGCGCTGCAGGCCGGCGGCAGCGCGCCGCTCCTGCTCAACGCCGCGAACGAGGTCGCGGTGGCAAGCTTCCTCCAACGCAGGCTGGCGTTCGACCGCATTCCTGAGCTGGTGGACGAGGTACTGCAGCGCGTGGCGGCTGCGCCGGTGCAGTCGCTGGAAGACGTGCTGGCCGCCGATGCACTTGGACGCCGCACGGCGATGCAAAAACTTGAAACTGTCGCCCATTGAATAGCCGATGTCGCTGCTCTCGACCCTGATTGCTTTTGTTGTCGCGCTTGGCGTGCTGATCGTGTTTCACGAATTCGGCCACTATCTGCTCGCGCGGCTGTGCGGCGTCAAGGTGTTGCGTTTTTCAGTGGGATTCGGCACGCCGCTATGGAAGCGCCGGCTTGGCCGCGATGGCACCGAGTGGGCGATCGCCGCGTTTCCGCTCGGCGGTTACGTGAAAATGCTGGACGAACATGAAGGTCCGGTGGCGGCCGAGGAGCGCCATCGCGCCTTCAATGCGCAGCCGGTGGCTAAGCGTTTCGCCATCGTTCTGGCCGGACCAGTCGCCAATTTCCTGCTGGCGATCCTGCTCTACTGGTTGCTGTTCGTTCATGGCATGCCGGGAATCCGTCCGGTCGTCGGCGCTCCGCTGCCGGACACGCCGGCGGCGCACGCCGGGTTTCACGCCGGGGACCTGATCAGGCGCATCGGCGAGGCGCAAGTCAGCACCTGGCAGGACGTACGCTGGGTTTTGCTTGACAATGCACTGCGCCAGGAAGCGGTGCGCGTCGAACTGCAGGGCGAACGCGGCGACATCAGCTTCGGACGGCTGGACCTGTCGGGAATCGGCCCGGAACACATCGACGGCGATTTGCTGCAAGCGGTCGGCATCACCCGCTATCAACCGCCGCTCAAACCGGTCATAGGCCGGCTCATTGCGGGCGGCGCAGGCGAGCGCGACGGACTGAAACCGGGCGACGAAGTGGTCGAAGTGGACGGCCGGCCGATCGCCCACTGGGATGAGCTGGTGTCGGCGATCAGTGCGGCGGCGGGGCGCGCGCTGACAATGCGTGTCAGGCGCGCGGACACGGCGCTCGCGCTCACGATCACTCCGGACCCCAAGACCGAAGGTGGCAAGACCGTGGGGCGCATCGGCGCGGCCCCGCACGTCGACGAGGCCGAAATGAAAAGACTGGTCACCGAGGTCCGTTATGGCCCGGTTGCGGCGGCCGTGAAGGCGCTTGAGCGAACCTGGGAAGTATCCCTGTTCACACTCAAGATGCTCGGCAAGATGGTCATTGGCGAACTGTCGCTCAAGAACCTGAGCGGCCCCATCACCATAGCGGACTACGCGGGCCAGTCCGCGCAGATGGGCTGGCTCGCCTATCTCAGTTTTCTGGCCCTGATCAGCATCAGCCTCGGCGTGCTGAATCTTTTGCCTGTGCCGTTATTGGATGGCGGACACCTCATGTATTATGTCGCCGAAATCGTCAAAGGCAGCCCGGTATCGGACCGGGTGATGGAAATAGGCCAGCAGCTGGGAATCGTTCTGCTGTTCAGTTTGATGGCGTTTGCAATCTATAACGATATAAACCGCCTGTTCGGTGGCTAGGGAAGCTCTGTATAAGTCCGACGACGCGCGTTGCGCCAGGTGCGGATGAATGCTAGGCGTCGCTCCGCAGATGCGGCTGAAGCCCCAACAAGGAGCGTAACAGCGCAGTCGCCGCACCTGGCACAACCCAATGACATTTCGACTCTTTAGAGGGACCGGGCGATTCGGGCCGATGCCTGCGTCGGCTCCTCCTTATGTAGGCCGGCTACACGGCGTCCTCACCGTCTTGCCCTCGACCCGAATCGCCTCGGTCGCGCATGCGGGACCTATACAGAGCTTCCCTAAGAGCGGATGAAGAAGCGCCTGCTGTTACTGGTCCTATTGAGCCTCGTTTGCATACCCGCCCTCGCTTTTGAACCCTTTCAGGTAAAAGACATCCGCGTCGAGGGCATTCAGCGCACCGAGGCAGGAACGGTGTTCAGCTATCTGCCCGTGAAGGTCGGTGACACAATCGATCAGGAACGCGCGACCGCCGCCGTCAAGGCGCTGTACGCCACCGGTTTCTTCAAGGACGTGCGGCTGGAACAGGATGGCGACGTGCTGGTGGTCGTGGTCGAAGAGCGACCGGCCATCGCGCAGATCGCCATCGCCGGCTCCAAGGACATCGACGCCAAGCAGCTCAAGGAAGGGCTGAAACAGATCGGCCTTGCCGAGTCGCGGATTTTCGACCGCGCGCTGCTCGACCGGGCGGAGCAGGAACTGAAGGGTCAGTACATCAGCCGCGGCAAGTACGGCGTCAGCATAACCACCACCGTGACCCCGCTGGAACGCAACCGGGTGGCGATCAATTTTGACATTTCCGAAGGCCAGGTGGCGAAAATCCGCCAGATCAACATCGTCGGCAACAGCTTCTTCAAGGACGACGACCTGCGCGACGAATTCGTACTTCGCACCCCCGGATTCCTTACCTGGTACAGCAAGAACGACCAGTACTCGAAGCCCAAGCTGCAGGGCGACCTCGAGGCGCTGCGCACCTTTTATCTGAACCAGGGTTATCTCGAGTTCACCATCGATTCGACCCAGGTCTCGATCACGCCCGACAAGCGCGACATCTTCATCACCGTGAATATCACGGAAGGCAAGAAATTCACCGTCGCCGACGTGAAACTCGCCGGCGAACTGATCGCGCCGGAAGCGGAATTGCGCAAACTGATCATGCTGAAGAAGGGCGACGTGTTTTCGCGGGAACGGCTGACCGAGACGACCAAGCTTATCGGCGACCGGCTCGGCGACGAGGGCTATGCCTTTGCCAGCATTAACCCGGTGCCGGAGATTAATCGCGAGACGAGCGAAGTGACGTTCACGCTCTATATCGACCCGGGCCGCCGCGTATATGTGCGCCGCATCGGCATCAGCGGTAACACCAATACCAGGGACGAAGTCATCCGCCGCGAAATGCGGCAACTGGAAAGCGGCTGGTACTCTACCGAAAAGCTGAACCGCTCGAAACAGCGCGTCGACAAGCTCGGTTTCTTTTCCGATGTGCAGATCGACACGCCGGGCGTACCCGGAACTTCCGACCAGGTCGATGTGGAAATCAAGGTTAACGAGCGCGCCACCGGGAATCTCACTTTCGGAGTCGGCTATTCCACGGCGGAGAACGTAGTTCTGTCGGCGGGCGTGTCGCAGAACAACATCTTCGGCAGCGGAAACGCGCTGTCGTTTCAGATAAACACCGGCAGCGTCAATCAGACTTACGCGCTTTCCTACACCAACCCGTATTACACCGACGATGGCGTGAGCCGTGGCTTCGACATTTACCGGCGTGACGTGGACTCATCATCGCTGGCGGTCGCGAGCTACAACACGTCCACGACTGGCGCGGGCGTGCGCTTCGGCGTACCGGTGACGGAGTACAACACGGTCAATTACGGATTTGCCTACGAGCGCACCGGGATCGGACTGCTACCGGACTCACCGCAACGAATCTTGGATTTCGTGGACGAGTTCGGCGAGGAGACCGACACGATTCTCGGCAGCGTCGGCTTTGCGCGCGACAAGCGCGACAGTGTGATCTACACAACCAAAGGCACGTTCCAGCGCATTACAGCAGAGGTGGGTTTGCCCGGCGCCGACCTGACCTACTACCGGACCAATCTCCAGCATCAGTGGTATTATCCCCTGACCCGGGAATACACGCTGCATTTCAACGGACAAATCGGCTACGCGGACGGATACGATGGCAAGCCGCTGCCGTTCTATAAGGTGTTTTATCTCGGGGGCGTCAACTCGGTGCGCGGCTACGAAACCGCATCCATCGGCCCGAAGGACTCGAACGGGGATGCGCTGGGTGGCAGTCACCTGTTGCTGACCAATCTCGAGTTCATGTTTCCGTTTCCGGGGCTCGCCAAGGACCGGTCGGTGCGGTTGAGCCTTTTCCTGGACGCGGGTATTGTCGGAGAGAAGTACGACTTCGCCGAGATGCGCTACTCGGCCGGCCTGGCGTTCAACTGGTTCTCGCCGGTCGGTCCGCTGAAACTGAGTTTCGGCAAGGCGTTGAACCCGGAGCCGGAGGACCGCCTGGAACCCATACAGTTCACATTGGGCACGATATTTTGAATCGGGCCGCCCGCGCAGGCGGCAACTGCTCCATACCGACCAGAGGAGAACGGACGTTGAACAAGATCTCGCTTGCGATTGCCGTCGTATTGCTCTTGGCGAGCTCGAACGTGCGCGCCGCCGGTGAGCTGAAAATCGGCTTCATCAAAACCGATCGGGTGTTCAGAGAGGCGGCGCCGGCGGTCAGGGCGCTGAAGAAAATCGAGAAGGAATTCGCGCCCCGCGACCAGGAAATCCAGAAGCTCGCCAAGCAAACGCGCGATCTGCAAACGGTCCTGGAGAAGGAAGCGATGACCATGAGCGAGTCCGATCGTCGCGACAAGGAGCAGGAACTGGCGCGCTTGACCCGGGAGTTGCAGCGCATGCAGCGCGAGTTCCGCGAAGACCTGAATTTGCGCAGGAACGAGGAGATGGCCGCGGTGCTGGAACGCGCCCAGAAGGTGATACAGCAGATCGCGGAAGCGGAAAAATTCGACTTGATCCTGCAGGAAGCGGTATACATGAGTCCACGGCTCGATATCACCGACAAGGTAATCAAGGCGCTCGCAGACAAGTAGCACGCTACGGTGTGCGACGGCTCATCCCAGGGAAACATGCCTGAGACCGTGCGTCCGGCAGCGCCCAACACGACGACTCTCGCATGACAGAGGACGCCCGCAAGTCCTTCAGCCTGGCGGAGCTGGCCGAACGCTTTGGCGGCAACGTGGTCGGCGATACCGCCACGCGCATCCGTCAGGTGGCGCCGCTGGAGACCGCGGGGCCGGAAGAGCTGTCCTTTCTAGCCAATCGAAAATACCAGAAGCTTCTCGCTTCCACACGAGCCCGCGCCGTAATTCTGGATGAGGAAGCGCGCGATGCCACGGCCTTGCCGCGCATCGTCTGCAAGAATCCCTACGCCTATTACGCGCGCGTCGCGGCGCTGGTGAATCCGGAGGCGATGCCCGAACCCGGGATCCATCCGCAGGCGGCGGTGCATGCCGGTGCGCGTGTGGCCGCTTCCGCGTCGGTGTGCGCCTGCGCGGTGATCGAAGAGGGGGCTGAGATCGGTGATGGCGCCGTGATCGGCGCCAACTGCTTCGTCGGGCGCGGCGTGCGCATCGGCAGGCGCACGCGCCTGCATGCGAACGCCACCGTGTACCACGATTGCGTGATCGGCGACCGGGTCATCCTCCATTCTGGCGCGGTGGTCGGCGCGGATGGATTCGGCATGGCGATGGATGAAGGGCGTTGGCTGAAGATCCCGCAGATAGGGCGCGTGGTCATCGGCGACGATGTGGAGATCGGCGCCAACACCGCCATAGACCGCGGTGCGCTGGATGACACCGTGATCGAAGAAGGGGTGAAGCTGGACAATCAGATCCAGATCGGACACAACTGCCGCATCGGCGCGCACACCGCCATTGCCGGCTGCGTCGGCATTGCCGGCAGCACACGTATCGGCAGTTACTGCCAGCTCGGCGGCAGCGCGATGATATCCGGCCATCTGACGATCGCCGACCACGTGGTCATCTCCGGCGGAACGCTGGTGGCCAAGTCGATCGCAAGGCCGGGCACTTACACCGCGGTGTTCCCGATGTCGCCGCATGACGAATGGCTCAGGAATGCGTCGCTGATTCGCCATTTGCACGAAATGATGGATAGAATCCGCGAGCTGGAAAACGAAATCAAGAAAATTGAGGGGAAATGACCGTGAACACGATGGAAATCCAGCAGATCATGGCTCATCTCCCGCATCGCTACCCGATGCTCCTGATCGACCGCGTGCTTTCGATCGAGACGGGCAAAGACATCGTGGCGTTGAAGAACGTGACCATCAACGAGCCGTTCTTCAGCGGCCACTTTCCCCATCATCCGGTGATGCCCGGGGTGCTGATCGTCGAGGCGATGGCGCAGGCCGCGGCGATCCTGGCGTTCAAGACCTTCAACCTCAAGAGCGACAACGACAGCGTGTACTACTTCGTCGGCATCGACGACGCGCGCTTCAAGAAGCCGGTGTTGCCGGGCGACCGGCTGATCCTGAAAGCGCAGATCCTGCGCAATCTGCGCGGCATCTGGAAGTTTTCGGCGCAGGCGCTGGTGGAGGACACGCTGGTATCCGAAGCGCAATTGCTGTGCACCATGCGCGAGCTTCCGGCGAACGGCGGGAAATGATCCATCCGACCGCCATCGTTCACAAGGACGCGAAGCTCGCCCCGGACGTCGAAGTCGGACCATTCTCGATCATCGGCGAGCATGTCGAGATCGGCGCGGGCACCAGCATCGGGGCGCACGCGGTGATCGCGGGACGCACCCGCATCGGTAACAACAACCGAATTTTCCACCACGTCGTACTGGGCGAGATTCCGCAGGACAAGAAGTACGCCGGTGAGCCCACCACGATCGAGATTGGCGATGGCAACACCATCCGCGAGTTCTGCGCATTCCACACTGGTACCGTGCAGGACGCAGGAGTAACCCGGCTCGGCGACGACAACTGGGTCATGGCCTATGTGCATCTGGCGCATGACTGCATGGTCGGCAGCCACACCATCCTCGCCAACTGCGCTCAACTTGCGGGCCACGTCCACGTCGGCGACCATGCAATTATCGGCGGCATGACGGGCGTGCACCAGTTCTGCCGCATAGGGATGCACGCGATGACCGGCGCAGGCTCGGTGGTGCTCGCCGACATACCGCCGTACGTGACCGCGATGGGCAACACTGCCGAGCCGCACGGAATCAATTCCGAAGGCTTGCGCCGCCGCGGCTTCAGCGCCGACGCCATCAACAACATCCGCCGCGCCTACAAGACCCTGTACAAATCCGGCCTGACGCTGGACGAGGCAAAACAGGCGTTGCATGAACAGGCCGTGGCGTGCACGGAAGTGGCCGTCCTCGTGGATTTCCTGAACGCCTCGCAACGCAGCATCATCCGCTAACGCCGGAGTGCCAATGAGAGAATCATCCGGGCGCACCATGCGCGTGGCTTTCGTGGCGGGAGAGGCTTCCGGCGACCTGCTCGGCGCTCATCTGCTGCAGGCACTTTCCGAACGCGTGCCGCGGCTCGAGGCTTTTGGCATCGGCGGGCCGAGAATGCAGTCGGCGGGGCTGGATGCCTGGTACCCGATGGAATTGCTGGCGGTGCGGGGCTATGTCGAGGTGCTCAGAAGCCTGCCGAAGCTGCTGCGTATTCGCCACGATCTCAGGCGCAGGCTGCTTGCTGACCCGCCCGACCTGTTCATTGGCATCGATTCGCCCGATTTCAATCTCGATCTCGAGCTTGCCTTGCGTTCCCGCGGCATTACCACAGTGCATTACGTCAGCCCGTCGATCTGGGCGTGGCGCGGCAAGCGCATCCACAAGATCAAGCGCGCGGTATCCAAGATGCTGGCGCTGTTCCCTTTCGAGCCGGCGATCTACGAGAAAGCCGGCGTGCCGGTAGCCTATGTCGGCCATCCGCTCGCCGATGAACTGCCGGAATACCCCGATAGGGACGCGGCGCGCGAGCAGATGCGGGTGTCGCCGAAACAGAACGTGGTGGCGTTGCTTCCCGGCAGCCGCCAGAGCGAAGTGCGGCAGATGGGGGAGTTGTTCGCGGCCACTGCCAAGCTGGTTGCGGAACAGGTGCCGGATGCGCACTTTCTGGTGCCGCTGGTTAGCCGCGAGACACGGATGATTTTCGAGGAGGCGCTGTACCATCAGGGGGCCGATCAATTGCAGCTCACCATACTGTTCGGACACGCGCACATGGCGATGATCGCGGCCGATGCGGTGCTGGTGGCCTCAGGCACCGCCACGCTGGAAGCGGCGTTGCTCAAACGCCCCATGGTGATCACCTACAAGATGCCGCGGCTGTCCGCGTGGATCATGCGCAGGCGCGGCCGGCTGCGTTATGTCGGACTGCCGAACATCCTTGCCGGCGAGTTCGTGGTTCCGGAGATTCTGCAGGAAGACGCTACCCCGGAAAATCTGGCGCAGGCGCTGGCAAACCAGTTGCACGACAAGGTCGTGCGCAAGCGGCTGGAGCACCGGTTCCTGGAGATACACCGCATTCTCAGGCAGGAAAGTGCAACGCGCGCGGTCGAGGTGATCCTGCCGCTGCTGGGTGCCATCAAGGCGCGCGCACGCGTCGATGACGCCGCCGCCCGCGAAGGGGCGCGCGCGTGACGCCGCCGGCGATGCCCGGCCTGCTCATCTGCGGGGTGGATGAGGCCGGCCGCGGCCCGCTGGCCGGGCCGGTATTTGCCGCTTGCGTGGTGTTGCGCGACGATGATGCGATCAGCGGTCTCGCCGATTCGAAAAAGCTGTCGCCCGCACGCCGCGAAGAATTGGCAGTGCAGATTCGCAGCCGCTCCACAGCCTGGGCAGTTGCCAGCGCTTCGGTGGAAGAAATCGATATGCATAACATTCTGAGAGCCAGCCTGCTGGCGATGCGGCGCGCGGTGGAACAGCTCGCGGTAGAACCGCACCAGGTGCTGGTGGACGGACTGCACTGCCCGCAAGTGCGCTTTCCGGTGAGGGCGGTGGTGCGCGGCGACGACAAGATTGCCGCAATTTCCGCCGCCTCCATCCTCGCCAAGACTGCGCGCGATGCCGTCATGCTTGAGCTGCATGCGCGCTATCCCGAATACGGCTTCGACCGCCACAAGGGCTATCCGACCGCCGATCACCTCGCGGCGCTGCTTCGCTGCGGCATTTCTCCGGTTCACCGGCGCAGCTTCGCTCCCGTGCGCGCGTTGTGCCTTTCTGAATCCTAAAACATTTCACCGCAAAGACGAACTAAACCTTAACCGCAGAGGCGCAAAGGCGCAGAGGAAACGCAGAGAAAACCAAACGAAGCATGTGAAAAACCGGGAGCATTCCGATTTGCCTCACCCAGTCGATATATCGCGATGGCACGACTATCCACTTCCTCGCTTTTTACCCTCAGTTTGTTTTGCTTTCCTTTGCGTTTCCTCTGCGCCT